>CAJMPE010000032.1 GCA_905215275.1 uncultured bacterium
CGTAGTCAGCGACTGCGTTTCACCGCGCGTGAACAGCGCGGAGCCGTGGGCGCGGGGCAGGATGCCGGGCTGGATTTCAATGGGGCGCACGGTCTTGGTGTCGCGTCCGTCGATGCGGGTGCCTTCGTCAAGGATGCGCTTGCGCACGACCTTCTTTTCGATGTGGCCGATGATGTCGCCGACGGAGGAGAGGGCCTTTTCGTCTTCGCCATAGGTCGGATCGGCCTTGAGGGCTTCGACGATCTTTTCCTTCACGAGCTTGCGGGCGTCCTTGCGGGCCATCTTTTCGGGCACGCGCATGGCGGCTTCGAGGCCGGCTCCGGCGGCAAGCTCTTCGATGCGGGCGAGCAGGGCCGCGTCGTCTTCCTGCGGGGTGAAGGCCATCTTCGCCTTGCCCGCGAGCTCGCGCAGCTTGACCTGCGCTTCGACGAGGGGCTGGATTTCCTTGCGGCCCCATTCGAGGGCGTCGATGATCACGTCTTCGGGAACGAAGGTGGCTTCGCCTTCAACCATGACCAGCGCGTCGGCGGAAGCGGCGAACACGATGTTCAGGTCGCTTTCGGCCATTTCCTTGACGGTGGGGTTCAGGATGAACTGGCCGTTGATGCGGCCGATGCGTCCGCCGGCGACGGCTTCGGCGAAGGGCAGGGGCGACAGCATGACGGCGGCGGAAGCGGCCGTGATGGAGAGCACGTCGGATTCGTTTTCCTGGTCGGAGGAAATGACGCTGGCGAGCACCTGCACGTCTTCGGGGAGGCCCTTGGGGAACAACGGGCGGATCGGGCGGTCGATCATACGAGCCGTGAGCGTGGCCTTCTCGCTGGGACGGCCTTCACGCTTGAGGTAACCACCCGGGATACGGCCGGCAGCGTACATCTTCTCGTTGAAGTCAACGGTCAGCGGGAAGAAGTCGTAATTCTTGCGCTCCTTGGAGACGACCACGGTATCGAGCATCGTGGTGTCACCCTGCTTGACCAGACAAGCGCCGGTGGCCTGCTTGGCAAGCTCGCCGGACTCAAAGGTGTAGGTCTTGCCGTACAGCTCAAAGGTCTTGGATACGAGTGTCATTGTTCTCCTTTACCCCGCAGGCCCCTTGCCTGCGGGCTTCTCATGTGACGCGGGCCCCCTGCCCCCGCCACGCTTCAGAGCGTGATTGTTCACGCCCTTACACAAAAAGAGCGCCCCGCTGCGCAGGACGCTCTTAGCATGTACAAATCCTTACTGGATGTTGTCGCGGATGCCCAGAGCCTTGATGAGCTCACGGTACTCGACGATGTCGTTCTTCTTGATGTAGGAGAGAAGACGACGACGACGGCCGACGAGCATGAGCAGGCCACGACGGGTGTGGAAGTCCTTCTGGTGGGACTTCATGTGCTCGGTCAGCTCCTTGATGCGCTCGGACAGGATGGCGACCTGAACCTTGGGGTTACCGGTATCGACCGGGGAGTTACCGAACTGGGCGGTCAGCTCCGCCTTGCGCTCTTTGGAAACAGTCATTGTTTCACCTTTCGTTTCGCGTCGCCCGCGGACGACTCTATTCGCCTCGGACTGGGAAGCCGCCGGTGGAGCGAACATCCAAGGTCGAGGTACCAACAGGTCGGTATGTTACCACAAGCGGCGCGCGCCTGCGCATCATCACCGACCCAACATGAATTCCATCGCACGGAGGCGCTGATCGGTATGCGTCGCCGCCCACACATGCGAAAGCCCGAGCAAGAACGCCGCCGTATGCGGGTCAATTCGCTCGGCCATGAGTGCATCGAACGTCATAGACATGAGGGCGCGAAGCCATGCAACCTCGCCGGTTGAGACCAGCTCGGCACCCGGAACGCTCGACGCGCACGATCCGCACATGAGACCGCCCGCCTGGGGCGAAAAATACGACAGCATGGGGTCTCCGCACAGCACACAGGCCGAAAAATCTGGTCGATAGCCAACGTGCGACAGCAGCTTAAAGACATATGCCGCCACAAGTAGATCCATATGCGCCGCATCGAGCCCGCTGCCGACCAGGGTAAGCGCCCGTTGCGTTATGGCAAAGGTAAACGGGTCCTCAGCGTCCTCGAACGAGCACACGCGCGCGACCTCGGCGATCGCGCTTGCGGCGCAGGTCGTCTCGTAATCGGGCGCAGCTCCGAGCGGCGCCTCCATAAGCTCGGCCTGAGAAACCACGTCGAGCGAGCGTCCATGTGCGAGCAACATATCGACGGTACAGAACAGCTCGCAGCGCGCCGCCAGGCGCCCACCGGGCTTGCGGGCGCCCTTTGCCACGGCACGAACCTGCCGGCCCCGCTCGTCAAGCATCGTCAAGATCAGGTCCGTCTCTTTGAGCTTCGTCTTATCGAGGACGAGCACCTTCGTACGATATGTCCGGGAGCCTGCCATGCGCGCCGCGCGCCCTTAGTCCTCGGCGTTATAGCCAAAGCGGCGAATCTGGGCCTCGTCGTCACGCCAGCCGGCCTTGACCTTCACGTCCAGCTCCAAAAAGACCTGCGTGCCAAAGATGCGCTCAAGATCGCGACGGGCATCGATACCGATATGCTTGATCATCTCGCCGCCCTTGCCGATGATGATGCCCTTTTGGCCCTCGCGCTCGACGTAAATGGTGGCGTGCACGCGCAGTACCTTCTTGGTCTGCTCGAGCGCATCGCAGATCACGCCAACGGAGTGCGGGATCTCATCACGGGTGCGGCGCAAGACCTTCTCGCGCACAAACTCGGCAACGAGCGTCTCATCGGAAGCGTCGGTACCCATGTCCTCGGGAAACCAACGCGGACCCTCGGGCAAAAAGTGTGCAACGGTCTCGATAAACGCATCGACGTTGAAGTTCTTGACCGACGACGTCACGATCTCATCGTCATATTCCATGAGCTCGTGGGCGGCCTTAAGCTGCTCCATGACCTGTGCGGGGTCGGCCTCATCGGCCTTGGTAAGCACCAGGACCTTCTTGGAACGGGCGCTCTTGACGCGCTCGGCAACCCAGGCGTCTCCCCTGCCGATCGGCTTGGTGGCATCAATCAAAAACGCGACGACATCGACATCGTTCAGCTCAAACAACGCGCTCTTGTTGAGCTCGGATCCCAGACCGTCCTTGGGTTTGTGAATACCCGGGGTATCGACAAAAACAAGCTGGTAGCCGGGACGGTTGACGACGGCGCGCATGCGACGGCGGGTCGTCTGGGCCACCGGCGAGGTGATGGCAACCTTTTTGCCATAGCAGGCGTTGAGCAGCGTGGACTTACCGGCGTTGGGGCGGCCGACCAGGGCCACGAAGCCGCTGCGGAAACCGGGCTCAACGTCTCCAAAGCCCGCGAGGCTATCGTCCTCGTCGCACAGGGCGTCAAGCTCCTCGTCGCTCATGCCCTCAAACGGGTCGAACTCCTCGACATCCTCATAGGCCTCGTTCGCTTCGGCATCCACCGCGTCCAGGGACTCGTCGTCCAGAATTTCATCGATAGGCTGCATATTGTCGGACATGGAAATCCCTTTCTAAATAAAGCCGAGCGCGTGGGCAAATACCAGCAAGCCCACAATCGCGGCGGTAATGGAAAGTACGTAAACGGAGGCGGCGGCGATATCCTTCGCGCGCTTTGCCAGCGGATGGAGCTCCTGGGTCGCCAGATCGACAATCGCCTCCATGGCGGTGTTGCACAGCTCACCGTGAATCACCAGGCCACAACAGATGATAATCGTGGCCCACTCGGCAATGTCGAGCCCCACGATGCAGCCGGCAATGACAGTGCACACGCCTGCCGCGAGCATAACCTTGATGTTGCGCTCGGTCTTGACGGCGGTGACGAAGCCCTCCATGGCATAGGAGAAGGACTTTGAGAAGGACGGATGGTCCTTGTTCGATCCGGGAATCATAGACGGCTCCTAGTCGTGGGCGTGGTTGGTGATGGGGCCGACGTGGACCAGCTTGGGGTCCTCGCCGCGCTCGAGCGCCAGATCGCGCAGGAGGGCGTCCTCGCGGGCCTCCATGACCTCGGCCTCGTCGTCCTCGATGTGGTCATAGCCCAGCAGGTGCAGCATGCCGTGAACGAGCATCAGCCGGCACTCGTCGGCGGGGCTATTGCCAAAGCCGGGGGCCTGACGGACAATGACCTGCGGGGCCAGGATGATATCGCCGAGCTCGAGCGTCTCGTCGGCGGGAATATCCTCGTCAAAGGCCGAGTCGCATTCAAACGAGAGGACATCGGTGGTGCGGTCGATACCGCGCCACCCGTGGTTGAGTTCGTGCATCTCATCCTCATCGACATACGAAAGGGAAATCTCAACTTCACGCTTAACGCCCTCGGCAGCAAGCACGACCTCGCAGATGTGCTCTACCTCCTGCGCGTCGAGCAGCGTATCGAGCTCGGCATCGTTGCTGATCAATACACTCAACGGGACTCCTTTCGGTCGCGCGAGCGCTGCTCGCGCACACCATCATAAGCATCGTATGCCTCGACGATACGCCCCACCAAGGCATGACGCACCACGTCGGCACGCTCGAGGTGAGAGAATGCGACATCGTCGACACGGCCCAAAATCTGCTCGACGTCGGCTAGACCGCCTCGACGACCTACCAAGTCACGTTGGCTCAGATCGCCGGTAATCACAAACTTGGAGTTAAAGCCCAGGCGCGTCAGAAACATCTTCATCTGCTCGGGCGTGGTATTTTGCGCCTCGTCGAGCACCACGAAGGCATCGCTTAGTGTACGACCACGCATGTAGGCAAGCGGGGCGATCTCGATCACGCCACGTTCCATAAGCTCATCGGTGCGCTCGCGATCCATCATGTCAAAAAGGGCGTCGTAGAGCGGACGCATATAGGGGTCGATTTTTTCCTCGAGGGTACCGGGCAAAAAGCCCAGGTTCTCCCCTGCCTCGACAACCGGACGCGTCAAGATCAGACGGCCCACCTCGTGACGCTTGAGCGCGGCAACGGCGAGCGCCATGGCCAGATAGGTCTTACCGGTACCGGCAGGACCCAGGCCAAACGTGATGGTATGCGAGCGGATGGCATCCACGTAGCGCTTTTGGCCGAGCGTCTTGGGGCGAATGACACGGCCGCGATACGAAAGCAGCACATCATCGCGAAGCGACGTAGCCTCGTGCTCACCGTCGCGCAAGACGGCCAGGCAGCGAGAGACATCGTCGGCAGACAGCGTGCGTCCGGCAGCCGCCTCGCGAAAAGCATGCTCGAAAAAACGCGCCACAAGCTCGACCTCGTCCGGGTCACCGCTCACGGCGATGCTGTCGCCACGGGCGACCACGTGGGCGCGAACCAAGCTCTCCAGCGCACGTAGGACGCCGTCGCTGGCACCCAAAACGCGCGAAGGATCAATACCCTCGGGAACGGTAAGTCTAATCTTCGAGGCTTCCATGGACCTCCCTGCGTGCATGGACCAAGCCGGAATCATCGACTCCGATGATAGCAACATCGAGCAGGCACGGGGCTGCGAGTCCACGGGTATCGTCAAGACGGGCATGATGGAACGAACCGAGCGTCAGGTTGTCGCCATACTCGAGCACGGCGCGCTCGACGGTTCCCACGCGGCGGCGAGCGTCGGCAATGGCGAGCTCCTGCGCCGCGGCTCGCATGCGGCGGCTGCGCTCGGCCATGACCTCAGGCGGTACCTGGTCGGGCATATCGGCAGCAAGGGTACCGGGACGCTTGCTGTAGCGGAACACGTGCATACGCGAAAAGCCCACGCGGCGGCACAGAGCCAGCGACTCCTCAAACTCCTCGTCCGTCTCGCCGGGAAAACCGACGATGACATCGCACGAAAGAGACACCTGGGGCAAGTTGGTGCGAATCATACGCACCGTCTCCTCAAAGGCCTCGGCGCTATAGGGACGGCCCATGCGATGCAGTGTCCTGGTGCAGCCGGACTGCACGGGCAGGTGTAAAAACGGAGCGATGCGCTTCGGATAGCGCGCCATGACCTTAAGCAGAGACTCGGAGATATCCATGGGCTCGACCGAGGAAATGCGCACATGCGGAATGGACGTGCGCTCCATGATCGCCTCGAGCAGCTCATCGATCTCGACATGCTCGTCGGTCGCGCTCTTGCCATCGTAGGCGCCCAGGTTCACACCCGTCAGCACCACCTCGGGCACGCCGGCCTCCTGTGCCTCGCGAACTTGCTCGAGCACGGACTCGACCGGCACAGAGCGCTCGGGGCCGCGGGCCTTCCACACAATGCAATAGGTGCAACGATGGTTGCAGCCGTCCTGGATCTTCACGCCCAGACGCGAGCGACCGAGCGCGTCGACCACCTCGCCGTCGCTGCAGGCGGGAACGTCATCGGACTCAACGCCCAGCACCTCACAGACGCGTTCGGCGACATCGATCTTGGACGGCTCGGCGATCACGCGGTCCGAAAGCTCCAGTAGCTCCTCGGGGTGCAGATTGACCACGCATCCTGTCACGACCACATAGGGCTCGTTTGGGTAGGCCAGCGCATGGCGGACGGCCTTACGGGTCTTGGCCTCGGCCTCGCCCGTAACAGCACAGGTGTTAATGACGATCAGCTCTGCATCCTGAGGCTCCACCATTGCAAAGCCCAGGCGCATTAGATCGGCAGTGATACGGTCGGACTCAACCCGGTTAACACGGCAGCCGAGGTTGACGACAGAGATATGAGGTGCGAGCACGCGGGCTCCTTAATCGAGGATGTCGTCGAGAGCGCTCTTGATGCGATCGGTCACCGACTTCTTACCGGATGCGACGTCATCGCCCATCTCGTCGGCAAAGGCACGAAGCAGCTCGCGCTGCTTGTTGGAGAGATTGGTGGGGACGAGCACGCGCAGCTGAACGATCAGGCGCCCACGCGAGCCGCCACCGCCGATACGGGGCATGCCGTAGTTGTCAACGCTCACGGTGTCGCCGTACTGCGTACCGGCAGGGACCGTCACCTTAACGACCTCATCGGGCATGATGCCCTCGACCTCGATCTCGCAGCCGAGCGCAGCCTGCGCAATCGAGATATCGTTCACAAGGTACAGATCGTCACCGTTGCGCTTAAAACGCTCGTGGTCGGCGACGCGCACGTTGACGATCAGGTCGCCCGAGGGCTCGCCGCGAAGGCCAGCCTCGCCAAAGCCGCTCACGCGCAGCTGGCGACCGGTCGAAACGCCGGCGGGAATATCGATGTCGATCTTTTCGTGCGAAGGCGTGCGGCCCTGACCGTCGCAGGTCTCGCAGGGATGGTCGATAACCGTGCCCTCGCCATGGCAGTCGGGGCAAGGCGAGGAAGACTGAACCTGGCCAAGGAACGAACGCTGAACCGTCGTGACGTAGCCCGTACCGTGGCAGCGGCCGCACTGCTTTTCCTGTGCGCCCTCTGCCCTACCGGTTCCATTGCAGTCCTCGCAAGGAGCAAGGCGGTCATAGCTGATCGTCTTTTTGCAGCCGAGCGCCGCCTCCTCGAGCGTCACCGAAAGCGAGATGGCCATATCACGTCCGCGACGACGCTCACGACGGCTGCGGGCGCCACCGCCGGCACCGCCGCCAAAGAACGACGAGAAGAGGTCGTCCATGCCCATGCCGCCAAAGATATCGTTGATATCGACGTAGCCCGAACCACCAGGACCGTCCGCGGTGCCGTAACGGTCGTAGTTAGCACGCTTCTGCTCGTCGGAAAGAACGGAATAAGCCTCGTTAAGCTCTTTGAACTTGGCCTCGGCCTCGGGGTCGTCCGAAACGTCCGGGTGTACGGTACGGGCCTTCTTTAGAAACGCGCGCTTAATCGTCCGCGCATCGGCATCCTTGTCGACGCCAAGTACCTCGTAGTAATCCCTATTTTCCGACACGACCGAATCCTTCCGACTTTCATTATTGTCACAGTGCGTCCTATACCCAAGCTGGGCCGGCCGCAAACAGAGGGCTAGATGTTATTGCATTGCGTAGGGCGAAAGCATGGCACGTTGCGAGCAGCTCGCAAACCAAACCGACACGAGCGCGAACATAAATCCGTTGGCAAAACCGTTGGCAAACTGCATCGCGCCGCGCTTCCACCACAGCAGGTTGCGGTGCAGCACGCCGTCCGAGACCACCATGAACAGGCCCATGGCAAACGGAATAAAGCACACCACGGCAAAGGCCGAGAACACACCCGAGATGGCCGACAGCACCAAAAACGGCGCCACGATGCCCATCAGGTAAAAACCGGTACGGGCCTTACCTTCCAGGCGCTCGGCCTCGACATGGGCGCGGCCGACCAGATCGCCGCCCGAGGCACCGTTGGTGCCGGCGTGACCCATGCCGCTAATGCGGACCTCGTCGCCATCGTGCGTGCCGGCGGGAAACTCAATCGTCTGCTCGGAGGTCACACGGGTTCGCCCGCTGCCGCCGCAATCGGGACAGGGGTCGGCGACGACCTTACCGGAACCTCCGCACTCGGGGCAGACCGACTGGAACGTGCCGGCACCGAACAGGAAGGACAGGTCGACGTCGATGTGGCCGCGACCGCCGCAGCTCGGACAGGTATGTGCATGCTCGGACGAGACAGAACCCGAACCTCCGCAGTGACCACAGGTATCGAAGCGCGTATAGCGAACGGTCTTGCGGGCACCGCCCTTGGCCTCCTTGGCGTCGAGCTTAATATCGACGACCACGTTGGCGCCGTTCTCGGGATTATAGGCAGCCTGCCCGCGACGCGGCTGGCCCCACGCGCCACCAAAGGGAAAGCCGCCCTCAAAGGGATTGCCATAGCCCGCGCTACCGGCGTAGCCGCCGCCATAAGGCGAAGCCGTAGGAGCGCCGGCAAAGGGGTTGCCCGAGCGCATGGCATCGTAGCGCGCACGCTTCTGCTCGTCCGAAAGCACGGCGTAGGCCTCGGAAACCTCTTTGAACCTTTCCTCGGCATCCGGTTCTTTATTGACGTCCGGATGGAGCTTGCGGGCCTTTTGCTGGAAGGCCTTCTGTATATCACGCGAGGTGGCGTCCTTGGAGACACCCAAAATCTCGTAGTAATCTTTTTCGTTCATCGTCGCCATGCGCGGCAACCTCCTGCTCACAGCAGCGTATATATTGCGGTAATTCTACCCGAGCGACCTAGGCTAGACCCCAAAACAGCTCGAACAGCACATTTCCATCGAGCCAGCCCAAGTGGGTGGGCGCTAAACGAGCACGGACGCGACCTGCGATAACGTCTTTCGAGATGACGCGCCCCGCATGTCCTTCAATATGATCGGGCACCCAAGTGGCAAGGCCCAACTCGAGCGCACGGTCACAGGCCGCCGCCAGCTCGTCTGCAGCGATCACGCTTGCCGAGCGAACCAACAGGTCGGGCCCAATGCCGCGCGTCATGCGACAGGCGAGCATCAAATCCTCGGCCGCGGCCTCGCGCTGCGACAGATACTCGGCATCAAACGTCGTCGCGGCATCGTCGCGTTGCACCAAGCGCACGCGATAAGCATCGCCGCGAGCGGGCACGTCGGGAAACAGCCCGGCCAAGCGATCGAAATCCTCGGCGTCGAGCATACCGGCGGCAGAGCGACCCAAACCCAGATAGCCCCGTCCGGTCCAATAGGCAATGTTGTGGGCGCACTCATGTCCGTCGAGCGCGTAGCTTGCCACCTCATACGGGTGATAACCGGCCGCACCCAGACGCTCACGCGCCATGTCCATGCACGCAGCCTGAAAATCTTCGTCGGGCTCGAGCGACTCGTCGCGACACGCCATGCGGTAGAGCGGCGTGCCCTCCTCGAGCGTGAGCGGATACACCGACACATGATGCGGCGCCGCCGCCAACACGCCATCGAGCGTGCGCTGCCAGCTTACGGCGGTCTGCCCGGGAAGTCCGCACATCAGGTCGCAGGACACATCGAGCCCGGCATCCCTGACCATCGTGATGGCTGCGAGCGCCCGATTGGCATCGTGAATGCGGCCGATGGCGGTAAGTTCGGCGTTATCGAGCGTTTGCACGCCCAGAGAGACGCGTGTGACACCAACCTTGGCGAGCGCAGCGGCAAGCTCGGCGGTCAACGACTCAGGATTGGCCTCGCAGGTAAACTCAACGGGCTTGCACCACGCAGAGATACGCCGGGCAAGTTCTACCAGACGCTCCCCTGCCAGCGACGGCGTGCCGCCACCAACATAGACGGTGCGGATGCCCTCGAGCGCGCCTGCGTCGCCAAAGGCATCGAGGCGCACATACAGCTGCTCAAAATAGGCATCAAGCGCAGCGCTCAGGTCGCACGGAGAAAAACTGCGCGAGTCAAAGTCGCAGTACCGGCACTTTTGGGCGCAAAACGGCACATGCACGTACAGTGCGGTAACGGCCACCGTTAGGCCTCCAGCGGATGAGCGGGCACCGACTCGCCGGCGGCAAGCGCGGCCTCGCAGGCCACTACATCGCGCTCGATATCATCGACCAATGCCATGAACTCCTCGTATGTGGAGCAGCGCACCACTTGGGCGCGCCAGGCGGCAGCATGGGGCATGCCCTTTAGATACCAGCTTGCGTACGTGCGGGCACGCGACATAAGCGGAAGCAGCTCGTGCGTGAGCGTCAGGTGCTCGCGCAGGGCGCCCAGGCGCTCGACCGAGCTACGCACAGGCACCGGCGTGCCATCGAGCGCAAGGGCACGGGCATCGCCGAACACCCAGGGATTGCCATAGATACCGCGCGCGATAAACACGGCGCTGGCACCCGAGCTGCGCAGGCGCTCCGCCGCATCCTCGGCCGAGAATACGTCGCCCGAACCGATAACGGGAATCTCGACGGCGTCGGCCACCTCATCGACGACCGACCAATCGGCCTGGCCCGTATAGAGCTGCGTGGCGCAGCGACCATGTACCGCCACCGCAGCGGCCCCTGCCCCCTCGAGCATCTGGGCAAACGTCGCGGCATTGCGATCTTCGGCGTAAAAGCCCTTACGGATTTTTACAGTCACGGGCACGTGCGCCGCGCCCACCGCCGCCTCGACGATCTTCTCTGCCAGCTCTGGCGTGCGCATAAGCGCCGAGCCCTCGCCCTTGGTGACAACCTTGCGAGCTGGGCACGCCATGTTGATATCAATCAAAGACAGGCGATCGCCAACGCGCTCCTCGACGGCGGCGACGGCACTCGCAAACTGATCGGGCTTGGAGCCAAAGAGCTGCACGCAAATCTGCTGCTCCTCGTCGGCCGGTAGTACCAGGCGCCAGGTCTTGTTGCTGGCATAGGCAAGGCCCGCCACGCTCACCATCTCGCTGTAGGCAAGGTTGGCACCGCGGCGGCGACACATGATGCGGTAGGCAGGGTCGGTCACACCCGCCATGGGAGCCATAAGGAACGGCTGCTCGGCATAGGCGCTCAGCAGCCGCTGACTATATTCGGAGAGTGCCATAGACCTACTCGTCCACCTTGAGGATCGCCATAAAGGCCTCCTGCGGAACCTCGACCGAGCCGATGGCCTTCATGCGCTTCTTGCCCTCTTTCTGCTTTTCGAGCAGCTTGCGCTTACGCGAGATATCGCCACCATAGCACTTGGCCAAAACGTCCTTGCGGCGCGCCTTGACGGTGGAGCGGGCGATGATCTTGTTGCCGATAGCGCCCTGAATAGGCACCTCGAACAGCTGGCGGGGGATAATCTCCTTGAGCTTGTCGCACAGACCGCGTGCCAGGCCATAGGCCTTGTCCTTGTGGACGATAAACGAAAGCGCGTCCACCTCGTCGCCCGAAAGCAAAATATCGAGCTTGACGAGCTCGGAGGGACGATACTCGTTGAACTCATAGTCGAGCGAGGCATAGCCCTTGGTACGGCTCTTGAGCTGGTCAAAGAAGTCCAGGATGAGCTCGGCAAGCGGCATGTCAAAGCGCATCTCGACCGATTTACTCGTGAGATGGATCATGTCGGTTGTAATGCCGCGGTGCTCGATAGCGAGCTGCATGACGGCGCCCGTATACTCGGGCGGGCAGATAATCTTGGCCTTGAGGTAGGGCTCCTCAATGCGCTCGATGCGCGTAGCCTCGGGCAGATCCTGCGGGCTGCGGACATCAATCATCTCGCCGTCGGTCTTGTACACGTGGTAGTCCACCGAGGGGCTCGTGGCAATGAGGTCCAGATTGAACTCGCGCTCCAGGCGCTCCTTGACGACCTCCATGTGCAGCAGGCCCAAGAAGCCCACGCGGAAACCAAAGCCGAGCGCCACCGAGGTCTCGGGCTCCCACACCAACGACGGGTCGTTGACATGCAGTTTATCGAGAGCGTCGCGCAGATTCTCGTAATCCTTGTTGTCGATCGGGAACAGGCCCGTGTAGACCATGGGCTTGGCCTCGCGGTAGCCGGGAAGCGGCTCGGGGCAGGGATTCGACGCCCACGTGAGGGTATCGCCCACGTGCACGGCCTCGGGATCCTTCAGGCCCGTGACCACGTAGCCCACCTCGCCAACCGTCAGTGCGTCGACCGGGGTCTCGGCGGGACGCTTGACGCCCACGCCGTCGACCAAGAAGTCGCCCTCGGCCTGCATCATGCGCAGGGTATCGCCCTTTTTGATGGAGCCATCAAAGACGCGGACCGTGGCAACGACGCCGCGGTACTCATCGAAATACGAATCCAAGATAAGCGCCTTGAGCGGCGCGTTAGCATCGCCCTTGGGCGGCGAGATCAAAAAGACAATGGACTCCAGCAGATCGTGAATGCCCTCGCCGGTCTTGCCCGATACGCATACGGCATCGTCGGCAGGGATCGCCAGATCGTCCTCGATCTCGGTCTTGACCTCGTCGGGGTGTGCCGACGGCAGGTCGATCTTGTTGATAGCGGGCACGATATCCAGGTTGGCATTCATGGCGAGCGTCGCGTTGGAGACAGTCTGCGCCTCGACACCCTGGGTGGCGTCGACGACGAGCACCGCACCCTCGCAAGCGGCAAGCGAACGCGAGACCTCGTAGGTAAAGTCCACGTGGCCCGGCGTATCGATCAGGTTGAACTGATACGTCTCACCATCGTCGGCGTCATAGGACACGCGAACGGCATTGGACTTGATCGTGATGCCGCGCTCGCGCTCGATATCCATGGTGTCGAGCAGCTGCGACTCCATGTCGCGCTCGTCGACGGTATGGGTGAGCTCGAGGATGCGGTCACTGATCGTGGACTTGCCATGGTCGATGTGCGCAACGATCGAGAAGTTGCGGATGTGGGAAATGTCAATTGAAGTATTCATGCGGACTATCTTACCCGAGCGGTACAAAAAATGGAGCCTGTTCCATAAAACAGGCTCCATTTATGCGCGTAATCTGTGTGGTGTGAAATTTACAACTTAGGCGTTGATGCTGTTCACGAGCTTGGCAAGACCGGACTTGCGGTTGGAAGCCTGGTTCTTGTGGATAACATGCTTGGCGGCAGCCATGTCGAGACGCTTGGTAACGGTCTTGAGGGCAGCCTGGGCCTTCTCGGCGTCGCCCTCGGCGACGGCGGACTGGACGTGCTTGGTCAGCGTCTTGAGCTCGGACTTGACAGCCTTGTTACGCATGCGAGCTGCCTCATTGGTGCGGATACGCTTCTTCTGAGACTTGATGTTTGCCACTTCTGGAGTTCCTTTCGAGTTCCTTGCAAAAAATGTATGACACCTCTGAGACACGGTGAGGTCATGCAAGCGCCTACTATAGCACGCTCCCCCTCAAAGGGATAGAACGAATTTGTCAACTAGGCAGGTATCATCACGATTTTATCAAGATGTTCGTAATCCAGAGCAAAAGCGCGGTCTGGGAATCGGCCGAACCCTTCAGTGCGAACTCCACATCGACCGCGCCCTCGAGCGCAGCGACAAGTTCCGCCATCGAAAAGCCGCGTGCCCAGGTAAGGTGATTTTTGACCTGCCAGGCCTGAAGCTTGAGCGTCGCGGCAAGCTCACGACCCTGTCCACGCGCATCGAGCGCCTTGGCAACGATAAGCTCGCGAATGCGCCCGCACAGCAATGTGTAAGTCCACACGTAGCTCTTGGCGGGCAGTAGATTGAAGAGCTCAAGCGAGCGGCGCATGTCACGGGCCGAGACCGCATTGAGAAAGTCCCAGGGCTGAACTTCGGCCGTGCGCACGATCCAGCGCTCCACATCGGAAAGCTCAATTTGCGGCGCCTCGACCATCTGGCCAAGCTTGGCCAAGTCGTTATCGAGCATGCGGGTGTTCTCGCCCGAGCGCGAAACGAGCTCCTCGGCGGCCGCCGTCGAGATAGACTTTCCGTGCTGTGTCGCCATCTGCTGCACGCGGCGCGGGAGCTCCCAGCGCTTGGTGCCCGAACAGTCGATCACGGCCTTCTTGTCGATCTTGGCGATCGCCTTATACAGGCGCGTGTTCTTGGCAAGCGAGTCGGCGATGATGAGGCAGACCGTTGTGGGGTTGGGACTTGCCAGATACTCAACGAGCGGCTCCGAGACCGCCTTGGCGAGGTTTGAA
>CAJMPE010000033.1 GCA_905215275.1 uncultured bacterium
TTCTGGAACTCGGCCTTAACCTGGTCATAGATGCTGTCGATGACGGTCACGGACTGCTCGGAAGCGCAGATCATGCCGTTGTCGAAGGTCTTGGAGTGGATGATGGAGTTGACGGCGAGCAGCACGTCGGCGGTGTCGTCGATGACGACCGGGGTGTTACCGGCGCCAACGCCCAGGGCGGGCTTGCCCGAGGAGTAAGCGGCCTTGACCATGCCCGGGCCACCGGTGGCGAGGATGATGTCGACGTCGCGCATGACCATGTTGGTCAGCTCGATGGAGGGGACATCGACCCAGCCGATGATGCCCTCGGGGGCGCCGGCCTTGACGGCAGCGTCAAGCACGAGCTTCGCGGCGGCGATGGTGCACTTGGCGGCAGCCGGGTGCGGGGAGATGATGATGGCGTTGCGGGTCTTCAGGCAGATCAGCGTCTTGAAGATCGCGGTGGAGGTGGGGTTGGTCGTCGGGATGACGGCGCCCACGATGCCGATGGGCTCGGCGATCTTGGTGATGCCGTAAGCCTCGTCGCGCTCCAGGACACCACAGGTCTTGGTGTTCTTGTAAGCGTTGTAGATGTACTCTGCGGCGTAGTGGTTCTTGATGACCTTGTCCTCAAGAACGCCGCGGCCGGTCTCCTCGATGGCCATCTTTGCCAACGGGATACGAGCCTTGTTGGCGGCCATGGCGGCCTCATAGAAGATCTTGTCGACCTGCTCCTGCGTGTACGTAGCAAAAAGCGCCTGGGCCTCTCGCATCTGAGCGAGCTTGGCCTCAAGCGCCTCTACGTTGTCCACAATTGCGGGAGTAGTGTTTTCCGGTGACTTTTTCACCATTTGTGTCTCCTTGCGATCGGAGATTTACCCTACGCCTTGCATGATAGCAAGAAATTATTCGGCGAACGGTAAGATTCCTCTAAAAGGCACACTAAAACGCTTCAATAAACTGAAGCGTTTTAACTAAAATTATCAACCTGCTGCATCGCCCCGCTCATTGGGGACAGACTTACATGAGTGCTTTCACTCATTTGGGACAGACATCGTTTTGCCATTTTGCCGTTTTGGGCCTGTTTTTGCCGCTCATTGGATATAAATAGGTCACAGGCTCAGCATTTCGCGTTCCTTCTCTCCTTTTAGGTGTTGCCTGTTCAGTTTTGAAAGGAGAGAATATGCCTCGTTCCGCCCGCGCCGTTTCGCTCACCGGCTACTACCACGTTTTTGACCGTGGCAACTCCAAGCAGATTATTTTTGAAGATGACTCCGACCGCTATCGTTTCTTATCGGACATCTCGGACAGGTTTTCACGCCATGAAGTGGCGGTGTTGGCTTGGTGCATTATGGATAACCACTTCCATTTGATGGTTGATGACCCATATGACAACCTTTCAAAGGCAATGCAGTGCGCATTGACGGCATATGCTAAATATTTCAATGGGAAAACGGGAAGAACGGGCCATCTGTTTGATAATCGCTATTCGCGGGTCGCGGTTGAGTCGGACACGCAGGCGGTACAGCTGCTCGATTATATCCATCTCAATCCTGTGAAAGGCGCGCTCGACTCGCTCGAGGCGTATCGTTGGTCAAGCTACAAGGCATACCAGCTGGGCTACGATCCCTTTGACATCTGTGATGCGGCCCCCATGCTCGATATTGTCGGAGGCTCCCGTTGCTATTGTGAGCATCTCGAGGAAGTTGCCGGGCACATCTGGTCAGTGGAGGTTCTTCCACGCCGACGGATCCCCGATGAGGACGCCCTTGCCGTCGCGCACGAAGTCCTGCCGAGCATAGATCCTGCGCTGCTCAAGGCCCTGCCGCGACCCGAGCGTGATGCCTGTCTGCTGAGGCTCAGGCGGGCGCATCTCACGGTCAAGCAAATTGCCCGTATCACCGGTATCGGCGCTACAAGCGTGACCAAGGCCACTGCAGGCTGGAAGGAGGCTGCGTGAGGCAGGGGCCGAATCGCTGCCGGCATGCGTCATGTCTGTCCCAAATGCGTGAAAGCACTCATGTAAGTCTGTCCCCAATGAGTGCAAAAAGGCGCCCTCCGCAGGGGAGGGCGCCTTTGGTAAGTTCTATGTGAACGCGAGGTCTTTGACCCGGAGAGTCCGAGGTACTTGTTGGTAAGACCTTATTTAGGAGCGCGCAACCTTGCCGGACTTGAGGCAGGTGGAGCAAACGTTCATCTTGCGACGGTGACCATCGACGACGACGTAGACGCGCTGGATGTTGGGGCGGAACTTACGGTTGGTGACGCGGTGTGAGTGGCTGATGGAGCGACCGGCAACGGGGTGCTTACCGCAAACTTCGCAAACTTTGGACATAACTGACCCTCCTTGGGCGACAAACGAACATGTCGCGTTAACAAACAAGCCTGAACTATAGCACAGAAGCATGTCTCTGTGCGCAATCTACACAGAGACATTTCTCTTTTGGCGATAGTGCCCACGCCACGGCCCTGGACGTAGATCCGATTTGCGTGCAGCAGAGGGGATTATGCCAGCTCGCAACAAGGTTTTCAAGCGCGTCCTACAAATATATATATGTTTATGGAGCTATTGGCTCCGTTTACGGATTGACTTGTATTTATGCTCGCAATTGAGCCCGAGGTTGGCTACACTATGCCTTGACCATTAAAGGGGTACGAGATACCCACATGGAATTACATAGCTGCCAATGAGTAGTACTTCCTGTGGGTGTCTGGTTCCGCTTTGAGCGGTCGGGCATCTATTTTTTTGACTGTGTCAGCAGTCAAGACATGTGAGGAAGGAGATCGATGGGCACGACTTCCCCCAAGGCGGTCATCATGGACGAGACCGCCGTCAACCGAGCGATGACCCGCATCGCGCACGAGATTCTCGAGCGCAACGAGGGCTGTGAAGACCTCGCTCTGGTCGGCATCGTCACGCGCGGCGACCTTCTGGCAAAGAAGCTCGCCGAGGCGATCAAGGAGATCGAGGGCGTCGACGTTCCGCTCGGCAGCCTGGACATCAGCTTCTATCGCGATGACTATGCGACCAATTTCGCTCCCGCGATCCACGCTACCAACATTCCCTTCAGCGTCGACGGCAAGCGCGTCGTGTTGGTGGACGACATCCTGTACACGGGTCGTACCATCCGCGCCGCTCTGGACGCCGTTATGGACCTGGGCCGTCCGAGCCGAGTCGAGCTGGCAGTTCTCGTTGACCGCGGTCACCGCGAGCTCCCTATCTCGCCGGACTTTGTCGGCAAGAACGTTCCCTCGTCGCACGAGGAGAACGTGCACCTATATATGAAGGAAGTCGACGGCCGTACCGCCGTCGAGATCAACGACGTCGCGCCGGGTTCCCACGTGGGCTCCGCGCCGCTGGGAGGTGAGTAGTACCGTGGCGTTCAACCATAAGCACCTGATCGACATTACCGAGTACTCCGAAGAGGACATCAAGCTCATCCTCGAGACCGCCAAGGCGTTCTCCGAGGTCAATGAGCGTGCCATCAAGAAGGTCCCCACGCTCAAGGGCAAGACCATCGTCAACATGTTCAACGAGCCCTCGACGCGTACCCGCAGCTCCTTCGAGCTCGCCGAGAAGCGTCTTTCTGCCGACAGCCTCAACTTCGGCGGCTCCTCGACCTCCACGGTCAAGGGCGAAAGCCTCGTCGATACCGTCGAGACCCTCAACGCCTACAAGATCGACTGCATCGTCGTGCGCGATAAGCACGCCGGTGCTCCCTACATCGTCACGCAGAACTCGCCCGCGAGCGTCATCTGCGCCGGTGACGGCAAGCACAACCATCCCACGCAGGCCCTGCTCGACCTGTACACCATCTGGGAGCACAAGGGTGACTTCCACGGTCTGAAGGTCGCCGTCGTCGGCGATATCTCGCACTCCCGTGTTTGCGGCTCGCTGATCCCCGCCCTTAAGATCATGGGCTGTGAGACCTACGCCGTCGCCCCCGGCACGCTGCTGCCGCCGGCGCCCGAGGTCCTGGGCTGCGACCACGTGACGAGCGACCTCGATTCCGTCCTGCCCGAGCTGGACGTCGTCTACATGTTGCGCGTGCAGCAGGAGCGTCTCGAGGGTGCCCCGTTCCCGACCATTCGTGAGTACCACAAGCTCTTCGGTCTGACCAAGGACCGCGAGAAGCTCATGAAGCCCGACGCGATTATCTGCCACCCGGGCCCCATCAACCGCGGCGTCGAGTTCGATTCCTATATGGCCGACCACCCGCAACGCTCCGTCATCCTGGAGCAGGTCTACGCCGGTATCTGCGTGCGTATGGCTATCCTGTATCTGCTGCTTGGAGGTGCCGATAATGGCCTTGCTTCTTAAGAATGCCCACGTCGTCGACCCGTCCGTCGAGCTTGACGGTGTCGTTGACGTCCTGATTGACGGCGACAAGATCGCCGAGGTCGGCGAGAATCTCGCCGTCGAGGGAGCCGAGGTCCGCGACCTTTCCGGCAAGTACCTCGTCCCCGGCCTGGTGGATATGCACGTTCACCTTCGCGAGCCCGGCTACGAGGTCAAAGAGGACATCGAGAGCGGCACCCGCGCAGCTGCCAAGGGCGGCTTTACCGGCGTGTGCGCCATGCCCAACACCGATCCCGTCACCGATAACGGCACCGTCGTGGAGTTCGTCAAGTCCCGCGCTGCCGAGGTCGGTCACTGCCGCGTCTATCCGTCGGGCGCCATGACCCGCGGTCTTAAGGGCGAGGCCATGTCCGAGATGGGCGATATGGTCGCCCACGGCGCCGTCGCCTTCACCGACGACGGTCGCGGCGTGCAGGGCGCTGGCATGCTCCGTCGCTGCATGGACTACGGCAAGATGTTCGGCAAGGTCTTTATGAGCCACTGCCAGGACGAGGACCTGGTCGGCCACGGCCAGATCAACGAGGGCAAGGTCTCGACCCGTCTGGCCCTCGAGGGCTGGCCGGCCGCCGGCGAGGAGCTCCAGATCGCCCGCGACATCGAGATCGCCAAGCTGACCGGTGCCAAGCTGCACATCCAGCACATCTCCACCGCCCATGGCCTGGAGATCGTGCGTGCCGGTAAGGCCGCTGGCGTTCAGGTTACCTGCGAGGCCACCCCGCACCACATGTTCCTGACCGAGAACGACCTGGACGAGACCTACAATACCTCGCTCAAGGTCAATCCGCCGCTGCGCACCGACGAGGATGCCGAGGCCATCCGTCAGGGTGTCATCGACGGCACCGTCGACGTTATCGTCACCGATCACGCTCCCCACACCCCGTGGGAGAAGGCCCGCGAGTTCGAGCTTGCGCCCTTTGGCATGATCGGCCTCGAGACCTCGCTGTCGCTCGTGCTCACCGAGCTGGTCAACACGGGCAAGATGAGCATGGGCCGCATGGTCGAGCTCATGGCCATCAAGCCGCGTGAGATCCTGGGCCTCGACCAGGTTCAGGTCAAGGCGGGCTCCGTTGCCGACCTGACCGTGTTCGACGCGTCCGCCACTTGGACGGTTGGCGAGGACGGTTACGAGTCGCGCGCCGAGAACTCCGGTTTTGCCGGCCGCACGCTTACCGGTCGTGCCACCGATGTGTTTGTCGGCGGTAAGCAGACGCTCGCCGACGGCTGCATCTGCTAGCATAGCCTTATCGCTTTTTTGCGCGGTGCCCTTGCGGTGCCGCGCTTTCTATTCGTTTGGACCATGCAACCGCATGGGGGATTGGAGCGTCTATGCCCACACCTTCCACTGCACGCATGCACGACTTCGAGGTCGTCTCGAACCGGGAGATCGCCGACGGCATCTTCTCGCTCGTCATCTCGGCCCCCAAGCTTGCAAGTGCGCTCAAGCCCGGTCAGTTTGTGAACATTGCCGTGCCCGGCGATGCGTCCTCGCTGCTTCGCGTGCCCCTGAGCTTCTATTGCGCCGACGCCCAGGCCGGTACCGTCGAGCTGTGGTACGCCGTCGTGGGCGACGACACCCGTCGTCTGTCGCAGATGGCCCCCGGCTCCAAGTCCAACCTGTTGGGCCCTGGCGGCCGCGGCTGGCTTGTTCCCGAGGGCACTAGGAAGGCCCTGCTCGTCGCCGGTGGCATCGGCGTTCCGCCCGTGCTGTGCCTTGCCGGCAAGCTTGCCGAGCAGGGCGTGGATGTCGACGTTTGCCTGGGCTTTGGCACCGCTTCCAAGGCCGTGGGTGTCGATGAGTTCCGCGCGCTGGGCGCCACGGTTAACGTGTGCACCGATGACGGCACGCTCGGCACGCACGGTTTTTGCACCGACCCGGCAGCCGAGCTGCTCGGCGAGGGCGGCTACGACTATGTGGCCAGCTGCGGTCCCGCCGTCATGATGAAGAAAGTCGCCGCCGCTGCCGCTGAGGCCGGTGCGTACTGCGAGGTGTCGCTCGAGCGCATGATGAGCTGTGGCTTTGGCGCCTGCAACACCTGCAATGTCGAGACGGTCGACGGTATGAAGGGTGCTTGCATGTGCGGCCCCGTGTTCGATGCTTCCAAGGTGGTGGTCTTCTAGTGGGTACCGTGAACATGGCCGTCGATTTCGGCGGCGTCAAGATGCAGAACCCCATCAACACCGCAGCCGGTACCTTTGGCTACGGTTGGCAGTTCCAGAACTTCTTTGATGTTTCCCAGCTGGGCGCCATCACCACCAAGGGTTGCGCAGCCGAGCCCTGGCCCGGCAATCCCGCGCCCCGCATGGCTGAGATTCCCGGCGGCATGATCAACTCCGTGGGCCTTCAGAACCCCGGCGTGGCCGCCTTTGCCCGCGAGTCCGGTCCGTGGCTCGAGCAGCTGTCCAAGGACGGCTGCCAGGTCATTTGTCAGGTTGCCGGCCACTCCGTTGACGAGTTTGTCCGCGCGCTCGAGATGTATGTCGAGCTGTGCCCCTGGGCTGCAGGCTACGAGATCAACGTGAGCTGCCCCAATATCGCCGCCGGCGGTGCCGCCATGGGCTCCACGCCCGAGGGCGCCTCTTCCGTTATGGCTGCCTGCCGCAAGGTGACCGATAAGCCGCTGTTCGTGAAGATGGCACCGGTCAACGTCGCCGAGATCGCCAAGGCCCTCGAGGCCGCTGGCGCCGACGGCCTTTCGGTCATCAACTCCATCCAGGGCATGGCCATCGACGTCCATACCCGCAAGTCCCGCGTGGCAAAGCCCAAGGGCGGCCTTTCGGGCCCGCTGTGTCATCACATCGCCGTGCGCATGGTCTGGGAGGTTGCCCAGGCCGTCGATATCCCCATCAACGGTGTCGGCGGTGTCATGACCGGTGAGGATGCGGCTGAGTTTATCCTGGCCGGTGCCACCTGCGTGTCGGTCGGTATGGCCAACTTCGTCGATCCGTGCGCTTCGCTCAAGATCGCGCATGAGCTCGAGGCCTGGGCCGAGTCCCAGGGCGTGAAGGACATCAACGAACTGGTAGGTGCTTTCGAATGCTAGAGACCGATGCCCGCGACCGCGTTATCGTCGCCCTCGACTGCGACCGTGAGCGTGCGCTCGAGCTCGCCCACGAGCTTTCTGGTCATGCCGCTTGGCTCAAGGTGGGCATGACGCTCTATTACGCTGAGGGCCCCGAGATCGTCAAGACCTTTAAGGACCTGGGCTTTAAGGTCTTCCTCGACCTCAAGTTCCATGATATTCCGCATCAGGTTCGCGGTGCCGCCCGCTCGGCCTCGCTTGCCGGTGCCGACCTGCTCTCGGTTCACGGCTTGGGTTCGGGCGCCATGCTTGCTGCCTGCCGCGAGGGTGCCGAGGAGGCGCGCGACGACCGCGCCAAGCTCGTCGCCATCACCGTGCTCACGAGCATGAATCAGGATGCCTTGAGCGAGATCGGCGTCGAGTCGCCCGTGGCCGAGGAGGCCGCCCGCCTGGCAAAGCTCGCTCAGGCCAACGGTATCGATGGCATCGTGTGCTCGCCGATGGAGGCTCACGACATGCGTGAGCTGCTGGGTCCCGATGCCCTGATCGTGACTCCGGGCGTGCGTCCGGTGGGTGCCGCCCTTGGTGACCAGTCCCGCGTGGCGACGCCTTCCCAGGCTATCGAGCGCGGTGCAAGCCACATTGTGGTGGGCCGTCCCATCACCGGTGCCGACGATCCGGTTGCCGCCTTTGACGCCATCGTCGCCGAGCTGGTCGAAAACGTCGCGTAAAAGATTCCCCTAAGTCACCACTTTTGGGTCTCATTAGCACAAAATAGCCCCTGTGCCTGCGTAAACTTTCCCATCCTTTGTGTGGAATCGCAGGTCAGGGGCTTAACTTTGGGCGCAGTATATTGCACTTTTTGCGGGTATCGTCTAACCTATGGACCCGCGATTGGGCATTTTGTACGTTCTACGTGCTAAAATGCCAATTATTGAATCAGAAATAACCCAACTATTTGGAGGTACGAATGGCACTCCCTCAGCTTACCGACGAGCAGCGCAAGCAGGCTCTTGAGAAGGCTGCTGCCGCACGTCACGCCCGCGCTGAGCTTCGCGAGCAGATCAAGAAGGGCGAGAAGTCCCTCGAGTCCGTGCTCAACTCCGATGACCCCATCGCTTCCCGCATGAAGGTTTCCACCCTCATCGAGTCTCTCCCTGGTTATGGCAAGGCCAAGGCCGCCAAGATCATGGAGGAGCTCGGTATCTCCGCTACCCGTCGCGTCCAGGGCCTCGGCGTCCGTCAGCGCGAGCAGCTCCTCGAGCAGCTGACCAAATAAGTGAGCGCTCAGGATTCCAAGCTCTTTGTGATTTCTGGACCGTCAGGCGCAGGCAAGGGTACGCTCGTCACTCGTGTGCGCGAGCGCCGCTCGAACCTGGGCCTGACGGTTTCGGCTACCACGCGAGCACCACGTAAAGGTGAGGTCGACGGCGTCAACTACTTTTTTCTGACGCGCGAGGAGTTCGACCGCCGCGTGGCAAACGGTGAGTTTGTTGAGTGGGCCGAGGTCCACGGTAACTGCTACGGCACGTTGGTGAGCGAGGTCCAGTCCAAGCTCGCCTCTGGTTCGTCTCTCATCTTGGAGATCGATGTCCAGGGTGCCCTGCAGGTGAAGGAGCGTTTCCCCGAGGCCGTGCTGATCTTTATCAAGCCACCTTCGCTCGAGGTGCTTCGTGAGCGTCTAGTCGGTCGCGGTACCGAGACGCCCGAGACGATTGAGCTGCGTATGGCAAACGCCGCCGATGAGCTTGCCCTTGCCGACCGCTACGACGACGTCGTGGTGAATGACGATCTCGACCGCGCGACCGATGAGCTCGTTCGCGTTCTCGATATGCATGAAAGGATCTGAGGTCCGTGTCCGTTGTAAAGCCTTGCATTGACGATCTTCTGGAGAAGACCGATCACAACCGCTTCCTGCTCGCTTCGCTTGCCTCCAAGCGCGCCTGCGACATCAATAGCATGCTGCGTGGCCAGCACAACCGCGTGCTTGCCGTCCAGGATGTCGATGACATCACCATCGGGCTTTCCGGTGCCGATACCATTTCGATGGCTATGGATGAGATTGTCGACGGCGACATCTCTTACGACGAGGCCCGTTATGAGAAGGCGCTCGGCCACAAGGTTGCTGAAGCCTAAATGGCGGCTCGCGTCTGCCTGGTCCACTATCACGAGGTTGGACTGAAGGGTAAGAACCGCGCACATTTTGAGCATATCCTCATGGATAACATCAAGGCGGCCTTGGCCGCCTTTTCCGTGAATGCCGTGTCTCGAATTTCCGGTTATATCCTCGTGACCTTTAACGAGCATCAGGCCGACGAGGCGGCGCGTGTCATTCGCACCGTTCCCGGCGTTGCTCGTGTGTCTTTGGCGTATCACACCAACCGCGACCCGCAGGAGTACTGCGCCGCCGCCGTCAAGGCGCTGCGCGAGTTTGGTCCTTTCGATTCGTTTAAGGTGCACGCCAAGCGCTCCAATACCGACTATGAGCTCACCTCGATTGATATCAATCGTCAGGTGGGCGAGGTGTTGTGCGAGGCGTTTCCTGATAAAAAGGTTCAGATGCACGATCCTGACGCTATGGTGCACGTACTGGTGGTCCAGGGTAGCGTTTATGTGTATGCGCGCTCCGAGCGCGGTGTGGGCGGTCTGCCGGTGGGTTCTGCCGGCAAGGTCGTGACGCTGCTGTCGTCGGGTATCGATTCTCCGGTGGCGACCTGGATGCTCGCGCGTCGCGGCGCGGTGTGCGTGCCGGTACATTTCTCCGGTCGTCCGCAGACGCCCGATACGAGCGAGTATTTGGTGCAGGACATCATCCGTGCGCTTGAGCCGGGTGTCCAGATCGGCCGCCTGTACGTGGTGCCGTTTGGTGACTGCCAGCGTGAGATTTCGGTCACCTGTCCCAGCAACCTGCGCGTGATCATGTATCGCCGTATTATGTATTCGGTTGCCGAGCGCATTGCGCACATCGAGGGCGCCAAGGCCATCGTGACGGGCGAATCGCTTGGGCAGGTTGCCTCCCAAACGCTTGAGAATATCATGGCCGTCAACGAGGCCGTGAAGATCCCCGTGTTCCGTCCTCTCATCGGTTCGGACAAGCAGGAGATCATTGCGCGTGCCGAGGAGATCGGTACGTTCGATATCTCGACTGAGGCCGCTCCCGACTGCTGCACGCTGTTTATGCCGCGCCGTCCCGAGACGCACGCCAAACTCGATGCCGTGCATGAGGCCTGGGAGTTGTTCGATCACGAGGAGATGATCGAGCGCCTGCTCAAGCAGACCGAGTATATCGACTTCGAGAGCAATACGTATAAGGCCCCTAAGACCTTAAAACGCAAACATTCGGAGCTTGCTCCGCGTGAGATTTACCAAGATAACGAGTAATTTTGTGCATAGACCGACGATGCGCCTGCATCGTCGGTCTTTTGCTATTTGGGCATTTTGCGGCTAAGTGTTCATTTGCTGACGTGTGCCTGAATAAATGGACAGATTTGTGCAAGGTTTTGGTCGGTTTTTGGTTTGACCGCTAAAACCGGTTTTGGAGCGTGGCTGTTGCAGGGCTCCTTTCCTGACACGATGGTGTTGGGAGGTTTTGCTATGGCGCAGCGCGAACAACACGAACGGGTCAAACGGATGGACCGCTTGGCGGACAAGCTGCTCGGTCATAAGGCAGTGGTGATGGCGATACTGGTCGTCATTGCGATGGCGAGCGGCTTGGCGATGGCGAACCTTGGCGGCGGTGCCGGTGGTGTGTCGTTTGAGCGCACTGACGGTACGGGCTCGTTGGTGGAGCCGGGATCCGGTGATGCCTCGAGCGGAAAGACATCCGAAGGTTCTTCGACTAAGGCTTCTGCCGCGGCAGAGGTCTATGTCGATGTCGATGGCGCCGTTGTGTCGCCCGGTGTATATCGCCTCAAGGATGGCGCGCGGGTGGCTCAGGCGATTGATGCCGCCGGCGGGCTGGCGCCCGAGGCAGACGTTACGGGTCTCAATCGGGCATCTAAGGTCGTCGATGGACAGAAGATTCACGTTCCAACGGTAGGGGAGCAGCAGGCGTCCATTGCGGAAGCCGGTGTTGTTGGTGGGGCTTCCGCATCATCGGGTGTGAGTGGCGCAACAGGCCTAGTAAATATCAATACGGCAAGCGCGGCAGAGCTACAGACGCTCTCGGGCATCGGTCCCTCCATGGCCCAGTCGATTATCGATGAGCGGACAAAGAACGGTGCTTTTGCTTCGGTTGACGATCTGATGCGTGTGTCGGGAATCGGCGAGAAGAAGCTTGCCAAAATCAAAGATTGCATCTGCGTATGAGTGCGACCGAGCGCGAGCATGTGATGCCTCCGCGGCCCCTGATGCCGTGGACGATGGCCCTGTGTGCCGGCATGTGCATGAGCTGCGCCTTGGTGCTCAACGTGACCGCTGATGCGCTGCTGAGGGAGCGGGCTCCGGCGGTCGGGCCGCTATGGGCCATTCCCGTTGCGGCGGCGGTATTCGTTGTGCTGGCTCAATCTTGTGCGCGGCTTGCCCCTTGGAAGCGGTGGCTGTATGCCGCGTCCGTCGGTCTCGTGGCGGGAGCGGTCGTCTCGGTGTGGTGGGCTGTGGGCACGCTGAGTGCCTCGAAGGCGCTCGATGGTCGAGCGGCAAGCAGCCTCGAGTTTGTCGTGCAGGGTGATCCATCCATAAACGACGACGTGTATTCCTATACCTGCGAGGCACGCGCGGACGGTAAGAACCTGGCAACGGTTCGCCTATCGTTTGACCGTGAGCTCAAGGTCGGGGCGCACGTGCGTGTTATCGGCCGCGTTTCGCGTTTTGAGAACGATGCGTATGGACGATCGCGCGTGCTCCGAGGCGAGGTGCGCAAGGTTCAAGCCGTTCGGATTGTGCCGGTCGATGAGGGCTCTCCGGGGCCGCTGCCTCGGCTTCGAAATGGGCTGCTTGCGTCCATCGCGCCTGCGACCGACCCGGCGCGTGCGCTCATAGCCGGTGTCGTCTGCGGTCGTTCGGCCGAGCTGCGCGCCCAGCCGGCGGGCGACTGGTTTTCGGTGACGGGAACGGCGCATCTTATCGCCGTCTCGGGCAGCCATTTGGCTATCGTGGGGTTTGTAATCGAGGGTTTATTGCAAAAGACTCGGTGCTCACGTGGTCTTCAGCGGGCGATACTGGCGATAACGCTTGTGGGCTACGCTGCCTTTACGGGCGCGTCTCCCTCGGCCGTGCGCGCGTGCTGCATGGTATTCGCGACGCTTGTCGTAAACGGCGCGGGGCGTCGTCGGCACGGCGCATCGGCACTCTTCGTAACCATGTCCATCTTTGTGCTACTGAGGCCGACGGTGCTGTTCGAGATGGGCTTTCAGCTTTCATGTGCCAGCGTCTTTGCCATCCTGTGCTTTTGCCCGTATGCTACCTACGCTTTGGGTGAGCTGAGCGTGCCGTCGGGCATTGCCAGCATGCTCTCCGTCACACTGTGCTCGCAGTTGGCGACGCTCCCCATCACCATTCCTGCCTTTGGTACGTTCTCGCTCATTGCTCCGTTGGCAAATGCGGTCATCGGTCCGGTGGTGAGCGTACTGCTTGCTGTGTCGATCGTGCTGGTTCCCTTTTCGCTCGTGGCGCCGTTGCGGACTTGGGCGCTCGTTGTGCCCATGATTGCCGCCCGTTGCGCGCTGTTCTTCGAGCAGCTGTTTGCCGCCGTGCCGGGTGCATCCGTGAGCGTGCCGCCCGATAGCATGTGGATTTACCTAGTGCCGTGTTTGCTGGCGGTTCTGCTGGTCTGGTGGCCGCGTCCCCGTGCACGTCTTATGGCGGTGGGACTTGCATGCCTGGTGCTCTTGGCTGCGATTCCGTACGTCTACTGGGATCGATTCGCTCCGCCTTCGGTGACGGTACTCGATGTGGGCCAGGCCGATGCGATTCTTATTCGCGAGGGCGGCGCAGTAGCGCTCGTCGACTGCGGGCTCGACGAGCGCGTGGTAGCGGCGTTGGTTCGCAACAATGTCCACCATATCGACGCCGTCTTCGTGACACATTGGGACGAAGATCATTGGGGTGGTCTTCCCGATGTGCTCGATCGGTTTTCGGTTGGAACCATTGCAGTTGCAGCGGATGCGCTGGACGGTGCGCCTGCTGAGGTCCTGAATCGCCCCGGCGTAACGTATCGGCAGGTGGCTCGCGGGGATACGGTCGATATCGGCGCATTTCGGGCTCGTGTGATGTGGCCGTTTGACACGGTGGATGGCGAGGGCAATGAGGACTCGCTTGTCTTGCTGCTCTCCTATGCCCGGGAATGCAAGAGCCTGCGCGTGCTCCTTACTGGTGACGCCGAGCTCGATCAGGAGCGCGAGTTTGTACAGGAGGTGGGAGATATCGATGTGCTCAAGCTGGGGCATCATGGCTCAAAAGTTTCCGTCGACGCAGACCTGCTGGAAACGCTTAACCCCGAGCTCTCTATCGCGAGTGCGGGCGAGGGCAACCGCTACGGCCATCCATCCGATGCCTGCATCGATGCCGTTCGCGATGCGGGCTGCGCGTTCGCATGCACCATCGAACAAGGAGACATCACCGTCTTGCCGACCGTATCCGGTTTTGCCGTGCGATGCCAACGACCGTGATGCTGCCGTTGGCGCGGGACCAACCCGTGGGCTAGAATGGCACGGTACGAACACGAGAGCCTGCGGGAGGGGAGCGCGATGTCCGAAACCGGTCTGTTGCCGGCATATCTGATTGTCGGTACCGATGGAGTCAAACGCGACCACGCCGTCTCGCGTATGAAGGCGCGTCTGGAAAAGACGGGCATGGTCGAGTTCAACCTCGACGAGCGCGACATGACCAAGGACCCCGATATCGAGTCCATTATCGGATCGCTTAACACCTTTCCGATGGGTAGTGAGTTTCGCCTGGTAATCCTTGACGGCTGCTCCAAGCTTGCCAAGGCGGTCTCGGAACCGCTCGTCGAGTACCTCGCAAGTCCCAGCCCCACGACGGTCTGTCTCATTATCGCCGACTCACTTGCCA
>CAJMPE010000034.1 GCA_905215275.1 uncultured bacterium
CCGACGCCGCCATGAAGCGCATCGCCGCCGCACTCGAAGCTCTGTAGTTACGCGGTTTTACCAAACCGCGTAACTGCTCGACGCTGCAAACGGCCCCAAGCGGCAACCTGACGTTCAATTTCAAGGGTGCGACCAGGAGGTCGGCGCCCTTTCGTTTTACGTCATCTTGCTCGCTTGCCCGGCACTTGGGGACGTTCCTTTTGTGCCGGCAAAAAATGAACGTCCCCAAGTGCCGGGGCTCTGGCTTAGATGAAAAAAGGGGCGCCGCGGATAGATCCTGCGGCGCCCCCTTTGCGTTGGCGTGTGCCTAAGCTTTACAGCTCGTACAGCGTGGTGAACTTGTCCTGCAGGTAGCTGCAGTAGTAGCGGGCGTCAAAGTCCATGCCGCATGCGCCCTTGATGAGTTCCGGCGCGTCTTTGGCGCGGCCCCACTGCCAAATGTGCTCGCCCAGCCAGGCGCGGACGGGCGCCAGATCGCCGCTCGCGCAGGCACCGGTAAGGTCGACACCGTCGCGGCACATGGCTGGCACAAACATGGCGTCGTAGGCGCTGCCCAGCGCATAGGTGGGGAAGTAGCCAAACGAGCCACCGCTCCAGTGCGTATCCTGCAGGCAGCCGTGCGTGTCGTCGGGAACGGGAATGCCCAGGTACTCGTCCATAAAACGGTTCCAAAGCGCGGGGATGTCCTTGGCCGTGGCCTCGCCGGCAAACAGCATGCGCTCGATCTGGTAGCGCACCATAACGTGCAGCGGATAGGTGAGCTCGTCCGCCTCGGTGCGGATCAACGACGGCTGCGCAATGTTCACTGCGCGGTAGAGCGTATCCTCGTCCACGCTGCCGTAGACCTCGGGCGCGTGGCGGCGCAGTACCTCGAGCAGCGGCCCCATAAAGGCGCGGCTGCGACCCACGGTGTTCTCGAAAAAGCGGCTCTGGCTCTCGTGGATGCCCATGGAGGTGCCACCTTCAAGACAGGTGCGCGCATAGGCAGGATTGACGCCCAACTCGTACATGGCGTGGCCCGCCTCGTGGATGATGCTGTAGACGTTGGAGATGCAGTCGTTCTCGTAGATGTGCGTCGCGATGCGCGCGTCGCCCACGGCAAAGCCCTCGCTAAACGGGTGCTCGGTAAAGGCAAGCGTGGTGTCGTTCAGGTCCAGGCCGACGAGCTTCATAAGGTCGAAGCTCATGGCGCGCTGGGCGGCCTCGGGCACGCGGGCGTGCAAAAAGTCGGCAGCGGGCTGCTGGCCGCGCTCGCCGATGGCGTGCACGAGCGGCACGACCGTCGCCTTGACCTCATCGCAAAACGCATCGAAGCTCTTGGCGGAAAGGCCGCGCTCGTACTGGTCGAGCCAAACATCGTATGGGTCGCGCTTGGGGTCCATGAGCTCGGCCTGATGCTTAAGTTGGGCGACGATTCTATCCACATAGGGCTCAAAGCTCGCCCAGTCATTGGCCGTCTTGGCCTTATGCCACACGGCGTCGGCCTCGCAGGTAAGCCTGGTCCAGGCCTCGGCCTCCTCGGTGGGGATGACGCTCGCCTCGCGCTGGTCGCGGCCGAGCACACGGATCTCGTCGAGCAGTTGCGGGTCGTCGATCTTGCCGCCGGCGACAGTCTCGCGTGCCAGCGAGCGGACAAGCTCGACAGACTTCTTGCTGGTCAGGAGCTTGTGATGTTCGCCGGCAAGGGTGCCCATGGCGTCGGCACGGGCGGCGGCGCCGTTGGCGGGGGCAATGGTCGCGCCGTCAAACTCGGTAATCTTGAGCAGGTACTCGCGGGTCCACAGCTTGCCCTCGAACTTGCGGAATTTTTTGACGGCCTTATCGACCTTCATGCCTTTGGGCGTCTTGCCTGCTGCGGGCTTGGCCTTCTTGTCGCGCTTCTTTTCCATACCATATCCTTGATCTCGCGAGCCGAGCGCCACGGATGGGCGCACGGCCAGTTTGCACAGCTATTTGCCTTGTACCCAGCGCGAACAAAACGGAACGCGGCGATACGCCCACGCAATGTGGTATCCTGTAGCCCAATGCGTTGACGGAGAGGGTTTTGCCCGCCGCGTCGCCGGCAAGAGAGGGAAGGTCATGGGCTGTAAGCCTTCCTGCGGTGGCAAGGGCCAAGCGTTCACTCCCGAGCAGCGACCTCAACGGGCGCGCGGCCAGTGGCGGCGATGTCCCCAGTAGGGAAGCCGTGAGCCTCACGACAAGGGGCAAAGAGTGGGCGCGGCGGGCCAGACATCCGCCGGGTCAAACAAGGTGGTACCGCGGAATTCAACCGTCCTTGGGCAATACACATGCCCGAGGGCGGTTTTTTGTTACCGAACCGGGCCGCGTTTTCACAACGTCAGACGGCGGCAGCCGCCTCGGCAAGCGGGGAGCGCGAGAGACGAAAGGGAAGACATGAGTCTGATTGATGATCTGGTCAAACTCGAGGAAGAGGCCAAGGAGCTCGTTGCAGGCGCCGACGACGCCGCAAAGCTCGAGGCCGCGCGCGTTGAGCTGCTCGGCCGCAAGGGCCGCATCACCGGCCTGATGCGCATGATGGGCAAGCTCGCCCCCGAGGATCGTCCCGTGATGGGCAAGCGCGCCAACGAGATGCGCCAGCTGATCGAGGGCATGCTCGACGAGCGCACCACCGAGATGAAGGCCGCCGCCCTCAAGCACGCACTCGAGCACGAGGCCGTCGACATCACGCTGCCGGGTATCCGTCCGCAGATCGGCCACCAGCACCTGATCAAGCAGATCATCGAGGAGGCCGAGGACATCTTCTGCGGCATCGGCTACACCGTCGAGTCTGGCCCCATGGTCGACACCTCCTATTACAACTTCACCGCGCTCAACGCCCCCATGGATCACCCGAGCCGCTCGGCCCGCGATACCTTCTACGTGGTCGACAACAACCCCGGCAGCGTCGCGCACCCCGAGGCTCACGCCCACGGCGAGTCCGATGTGCTGCTGCGCACCCAGACCTCGGGCGTGCAGATCCACACCATGGAGTCGCAAAAGCCGCCCATCTACATGATCTGCCCGGGCACCGTCTACCGTCCCGACACGGCCGACGCCTGCCACCTGCCGCAGTTCAACCAGATCGAGGGCCTGGTCGTCGACGAGGGCATCACCTTTGGCGACCTCAAGGGCACGCTCGACTACTTTGTTAAGTGCATGTTTGGCGAGGACCGCAAGACGCGCTACCGCCCGCACTTCTTCCCCTTCACCGAGCCGAGCTGCGAGGTGGACGTGAGCTGCCACGTCTGTGGCGGCAAGGGCTGCAACTTCTGCAAGCACAGCGGCTGGATCGAAATCCTGGGCTGCGGCATGGTCGACCCCAACGTCCTTATCAACTGCGGCATCGACCCCGAGAAGTACACCGGCTTCGCCTTTGGTATTGGCGCCGAGCGTGTCGCGGCACTGCGCTACGACCTGCCGGACCTGCGCACGTTGATGACTGGTGACATGCGCTTCTTGAACCAATTTTAAGTTGACCTGTCCCGGCGGCTTCCCGAGCCACCGCACCTTGCCTTTCAATCGTCGGTTGCGTACCTAAGTACGCGGCCCTCCTCTTTCAAGGCAATCTGCGGCACCTCGGAAACCCGTCTCCGTAGCTGGAGTTTTCCGTCTGTTTATTGCAGACGTTACAGATGAAAGGAGACCAGTTAGATGCGCGTTTCTTACGACTGGCTCAAGACCATGATCGATATTCCGGAGGATCCCAAGACCCTTTCGGACGAATATATCCGTACCGGCACCGAGGTCGAGGCGATCGACACCGTGGGCGAGTCCTTCGACCACGTGGTGACCGCCAAGGTGCTCACCAAGACCCCCCATCCCGATAGCGACCACATGTATGTGTGCTCGGTCGATGTGGGCGACAAGAATCTCGACGCCGACGGCAACCCCGCCCCGCTGCAGATTGTCTGCGGCGCGCAGAACTTCGAGGCCGGCGACCACATCGTCACGGCCATGATTGGCGCCGTCCTGCCCGGCGACGTCAAGATCAAGAAGAGCAAGCTTCGCGGCGTCGTGTCCATGGGCATGAACTGCTCTGCGCGCGAGCTCGGCCTGGGCGGCGACCACTCCGGCATTATGATCCTGCCCGAGGATACGCCCTGCGGCATGCCGTTTGCCGAGTATGTGGGCTCGAGCGACACCGTGCTCGACTGCGAGATCACGCCCAACCGTCCCGACTGCCTGTCCATGATCGGCATGGCCCGCGAGACCGGCGCCATCTTCGACCGCGATTTCCACGTTGAGCTGCCCGCCATCAAGGCCGAGACCGGCCGCGCGACCGACGACGAGCTTTCCGTCGAGATTGCCGACGAGGGCCTGTGCGACCGCTACGTCGCTCGCATCGTGCGCAACGTGAAGGTCGGCCCCTCGCCCGACTGGATGGTCAAGCGCCTCAACGCCCTGGGCGTGCGCCCGCACAACAACATCGTCGACATCACCAACTATGTGATGATGCTCACCGGTCAGCCGCTGCACGCCTTTGACCTGGACACCTTTGCCGAGCGCGATGGCAGGCGTCGCGTGGTGGTTCGCGCCGCCCAACAGGACGAGAAGTTTACGACCCTCGACGGCGAGGAGCGCACGCTCGACGCCGGCATGGGCCTTATCACCGACGGCGAGCGCCCCGTGGCGTTGGCCGGCGTTATGGGCGGCATGGATTCCGAGATCGAGGACGATACCGTCGATGTGATGGTTGAGAGTGCCTGCTTTAACGCCGGTCGCACCTCGCACACCAGCCGCGACCTGTCGCTGATCTCCGACGCCTCCATTCGCTTTGAGCGCCAGGTCGACGAGACCGGCTGCGTGGATGTCGCCAACGTCACGTGCGCGCTCATCGAGGAGATCGCCGGCGGCGAGGTTGCTCCCGGCTATGTCGACGTTTTCCCCGCGCCCAAGACCATCGACAGCATTAAGCTGCGCCTGGCCCGCGTGCATGCCATCTGCGGTGCCGACATCGAGTCCGACTTTATCGAGCGTTCGCTCACCCGTCTGGGCTGCGCCGTCGAGCGCGACGGCGAGGACTTTATGGTCACCCCGCCGAGCTTCCGTCCCGACCTGCCGCGCGAGATTGACCTGATTGAGGAGGTCCTGCGCCTGTGGGGCATGGGCCGCGTGACGGCGACCATCCCGGCCGCCAAGAACCACATCGGCGGTCTGACCCGCGAGCAGAAGCTCACCCGCAAGGTCGGCGAGATCCTGCGCGCCTGCGGCCTCAACGAGACCACGACCTTTGGCTTTGCCGCCCCGGGCGACCTGGAGAAGATCGGCATGTCCACCGAGGGCCGCGGCTGCCCCGTGGTGCTCATGAATCCGCTGGTGGCCGAGCAGACCGAGATGCGTCGCTCGCTGCTGCCGGGCCTGCTGCAATCCGTGGCCTATAACGAGGCCCACGGCACGCCCAACGTGCACCTGTACGAGGTCGGCAGCCTGTTCCACGGCCGCGAGAATGCCAGCCTGCCCAAGGAGACCAAGTCCGTGGCGGGCGTGCTCTCGGGCCAGTGGAGCGAGCAGTCTTGGAGCATGAAGTACCGCAAGCTGCGTTTCTTCTTTGGCAAGGGCATTGTCGAGGAGCTGCTCGCCCAGCTGCGTATCGAGAAGGTCCGCTTCCGTCCCGCCGAGGGCGAGGGCTATGCCTTCTTGCAGCCGGGTCGCGCCGCCGAGGTTCTGTCCGGCGGTACCGTGCTGGGCTGGGTCGGCGAGATCCACCCCGAGGCGCGCGAGGCGATGGGCATCGATGAGGTCGTCGTTGCCTTTGAGCTCGACCTGGACAAGCTGATCAAGGGCGCCCGCAATCAGGAGAACTACCGCGAGTTCTCGCAGTACCCTGCCGTTGAGCACGACCTTGCTATCGTAGTCGACAACACTGTGACCTGCGAGGATCTTGAGCGCCGTATTACCAGTGCCGGCGGCAAGCTGCTCGAGGGCGTGCGCCTGTTCGACGTCTACCGCGATCCCATCCGCATCGGAGCAGGCAAAAAGTCCATGGCCTTTGCGCTTACGTATCGCTCCGACGACCACACGCTCACCAGCGAAGAGGTCGAGAAGGCGCACCAGAAGATCGTCACCAAGGTGTGCAAGGGCGTAAACGGCGAGGTCCGCGGCTAGGTTCTACGCTGGGGTATGGGTCAGCGGTGGCTGCCGCCGAGTCCTACGTGACCGCTATGCTCGGTATAAGGCACCGTTGAGTCTGCATATATGACACGCGCATTACATAACGGCGTGCTGCTTTGTCGGCAGCGCGCCGTTTTGCTATGATAGCCCGCGGCGTGTTACGAATCTGACAATACGTAACACTGGCAAGGTGATTTAAGCGGCGTTGCAATTCCGTGCGCCGATAACCGGGAGGCGTATATGCACATTCCAGACAACTACCTGTCCCCGCAGACCGATGCCGTCATGGCGGTGGCGATGGTGCCCGTATGGGTTCACTGCATCAAAAAGGTGCGCGCCACGCTCGATCGCGAGCATATGGCGTTCCTGGGCATCTGCGCCGCATTCTCCTTCTTGCTCATGATGTTCAACGTGCCGCTGCCCGGCGGCACCACAGGTCACGCCGTCGGCGGCGCGCTCATCGCGCTGCTGCTGGGCCCCGAGGCCGCGGCTATCGCTGTCTCGGTCGCGCTGGCGCTGCAGGCGCTGCTATTTGGCGACGGCGGCGTTCTGTCGTTTGGCGCCAACTGCTTTAACATGGCCTTTGTGCTGCCGTTTGTCGCTGCTATCGTGTTTCGTGCGCTCAACAGCCGTCTGCACGACAAGAGCTGGGGCACCTCGGTTTCTGCCATCGTGAGCGGCTGGGTCGGCCTGTGCCTAGCGGCCCTGTGCGCGGCAATCGAGTTTGGTATTCAGCCGATGCTCTTTACCAACGCTTCGGGCGCGCCGCTGTACTGCCCCTTCCCGCTGTCCGTGGCTATTCCGGCCATGTTGATCCCGCATATGCTGGTTGCCGGCGTGATCGAGGGCGTGGCGACGGCTGCCATCTACGGTTTCATTAAGAAGACGGCGCCGAGCATTATAGTCGGGCCCGAGGCCGTCGATGGCCAGCTTGCTGCCGAGGGCGCTGCTGCCAAGAAGACCTCGCTGGTCCCCACGCTCATTTTGGTCGCCGTGCTCGTGGTGGCCACGCCGCTGGGCTTGCTTGCCACCGGTGACGCCTGGGGTGAGTGGGACGCCGAGGGCGCCGCGACCGCCGTTCAGGAGGCTGGCGACGACAGCCTGCAAGCTTCGGTCGGCCTCGATACCCCGACCTTTGCCGACGCGCTGCCCACGGGTGATTACCTGCAGGCCTATTCCGAGGAGCAGGGTCTTGGCTTTGCCGGTCAGGCTGCCATGTATATCCTGTCCGGCGTGATTGGCGTGGCGGTGCTCACCATCGCATTCCGTCTGATCTCGCTGACGGTCAAGGAAAGCGGTGCTCATGGCAATAGCCGAGCTGCCTAGCTGGCTTGCGGTCGAGGAGCGATACGAGCCCGCGGGGGCTCGTCATCGCGTGATGCAAAAGAATGTCCTGCACCTGGCGAGCCTGCTTGAGCGGGTCCGCCTGGGCGGTGGCGCACACAAGGGCGGGTCGATGATCGACCGCGCCCTTTCTTCCGTTTCGGCGCCGGTGCGCCTGGTGGGGATGTTCGTTTGCGTCCTGTGCGTATGTCTGACGCAGAGCCCGCTGTACTTGATGTTGATGGCGGCGGTCGCGTTGGTGCTCGTTGCCGTGCGCCCCGTACGCGGGCTGCGGGCAACCTTTGTGCCGGCGCTTGGCGCCACGGGGCTTGCGGTGGTTCTGGCACTGCCTGCCCTGCTGCTGGACGCTTCTGCTGCGGGCGCCATGCTCAAGATCGCGCTCAAGACGTTTATTAATGTGTCGCTGGTGCTGGGTGTTTCGTGGACCCTTACGTGGAGCCGCATGTCGGCGGCGCTCAAGATGCTACATCTACCCGACGAAGTTATCTTTACGTTTGATATGGCGCTCAAGCACATCGAGGTGCTGGGTCGCACGGCGCACGATCTGTGCGAATCGGTCATGCTGCGCAGCGTGGGTCGTGCGCCTGAGGGATTTTCGCGTACCGATTCGATCGCGGGTATCATGGGCATGACCTTTATCAAGGCGATGGAATGCAGCCGCGCGATGGACGAGGCTATGCTTTGCCGCGGCTTTGCCGGTGCGTATCCGGCGCCCGCGCACGCCGGGTTTGGCTGGCGCGATGCGGTCTATGCGGCCGGCGTGGCGCTGCTGGCAGTGTTGTGCGCCGTGCTGTAGGCGCTGCTGGTTTCGACTGGGGATGCAAATGGGGAAGGGCGACGTTTTGACGATCGATATGAATAGTGCGGCGGGCACGAACGGTGCGGGCGGCGCCGGGGTCGCGCCGCTCATCGAGCTGCGCGACGTAGTGTTTTCCTATGCGGGGCATACGGTTGTCGATGGTGTGTCGCTGCAGGTCGATCGTGGTGAACTCGTTGCCCTGCTCGGTCCCAACGGCTGCGGTAAGACGACGATTATGCGCCTTATTAACGGCCTTGAACTCGCGGACGCAGGGGCATACCTGTTTGACGGGCACGTGATCGATGCGGTGTTTCTAAAGGATTCCGCGGCCGCTCAGCGTTTTCATCAGCGCGTAGGTTTTGTGTTTCAAAATGCCGATGCTCAGCTGTTCTGCGCTACGGTGGGCGAGGAAGTTGCTTTTGGTCCCGCGCAGATGGGGCTGCCAGCAGACGAGCTCGAGCGCCGCGTGCGCGATGCCATGGGGCTATTTCAGGTTGCCGACCTGGTCGACGCCTCTCCCTATCAGCTCTCGGGCGGGCAAAAGAAGCGCGTTGCGCTGGCTGCGGTGGTGTCGATGAACCCAGATATCTTGGTCCTCGACGAGCCTACCAATGGGCTCGACGAGGATTCATGCGACATCGTGGTCAACTTCTTGCTGGCCTACGTCGCGGCGGGTAAGACGGTCTTGATGAGCACGCATCACCAGGATTTGGTGCGCCGCCTGGGGGCCCGTGCAATCTATATCGATCGATATCACCATGTGGTCGAGGCGCCTTCGCCGTCGTATGGAACCGAAAGCGGTGCTACGGACTAGTTGCTGCGTAGAGCGTGCGTAGCCGCCCGCGCGGCTTTGCCGTGATGGTATAGTTATCCAGGTTTTTTATGGGGGTGGCTATGCCAAGCTGGAACATTCATATCGCTCAGACGGAGCGTTTGCTGGAGCGCACCGGTGCGCTTGCCAATAGCGTGCGCGACCGCAATGCCTTTTTGTTTGGCTGCGTGGTTCCGGATATTTTCGTGGGCTATATGGTCCCTGGCATCGCCGATCCCATCCCGTACCGCATTACGCACTTTGCCAAGCCCGAGCCTATCCCTAAGCCGCGTGCGCATGAGTTTTGGGATGGCTACGTGGTGCCGCTGCTGCACCACGCTGGCTGCGGCTCATGTGTGGAGACGACCACCATCGCTCAGGAGCGCGAACGCGTGAATCGCGCCGAGGCTACCTCGATTGTCGAGGAGCGCGAGCGACTGAATCGCGTGCACTATCCCCAGCGCTACAGGGATGCCGAGCCGGTTGTCGGTCCCGGCGCTCGTGAGTTCTCGCTTGCGTCCGAGGACGTGGCGCAGTCGTTGCTCGATTTGACACTGGGTGTCTGGTCGCATCTGGTGGCCGATACCGTATGGAATACGCGCGTGAATCAGTACCTGGAGGCGCACGGCGGCAAGCCGTGCGAGGAGTTCCGCATTAAAAAGCAAGGCGACTTTGACTGGTTTGGCAAGACGCTGGGCATTGTTTCCATCCCGCGCGCGACCGATCGCCTGTATACTGCGGCGACGCGTTTTGGGCAGTATCCCATCCATAAGGAGTATGTGCTCAAGACCATCGGCGTTATGCACGAGATCGTGCGCGAAAACCCCGGCGAGCCCGACCATCCGCCATACCGCCTGCTGACCGAGGAGTTCTTCGACGCGACGTTTACCGAGGTCATCGAGCTGACCGAGACAGGCTTTGCGGCTCGCGTTGCTGCTCCTGACGTTCCCGCAGTCCCCCTGATCGCTAGCTGCTAGCCGGCCGGCTTAACGGTGAACAGTTCAACCCAATCGACCAACAGCTCCCGTCGCAGGGCATCTTCGGCGGTACGTTCCTGATCGGTCTTTGGGATGTAGGGGAGCCCCGCCTTTTTATGAATGAGCTCGGCGATGTTGTTAAAGCTCTTTGTGTCCTTGATTTGCTCATAGGTTATCTGGATAACGTCATAGCCCATGCTTGTGAGGGCGGTGGTGCGCTCGGCATCGGAGAGACTTGCGGCTTCGCTGTCATGGGCGGAGCGGCCTTGGCATTCCAAGATGACGCCCATGCTGTCGGTGTTGCTCTCGATGAGGATATCGGCGTAGCAGCAGGTTTTGTCATACAGTGAGCGCGCGGCGTCGCTGAGTGGGATGCGCACGTTGTTTGCGATGTTGATGCCCATGCCGCCCTCGTCGCGGGGGAGTGAGACAAGCATGGAAGTCTGTACTTCGAAGGGCGAGGCGGTCTGCCCCGTCATTTGCTCGGCCACCCAGCGCAGTTGTTTAACGCCGCGCAGGCCTGCGGCCTGCTTGGCGAACGCGGCGATATCCGCTGCGCTGAGGAGCGGTGGGCGCTTCCACAGGTTGGTGACATTGCCCTTGGTGTCGTTAACACGCTCCCAGCCGCAGTTGGGTGGAATGAGCTTAAGCGAAATAGATTCATCGAGTTGTTGCTGCGTTCGCTCGCAGGGCTTAAACACTGCAAAGGAGCCGCACATCTCGTAGCAAGCCATGAGTAACTGGTTGCGTGAGACCTTCGTAGCAAGGTTGAGCAGCGTAAACTCGGGCGACGTGACATCAAATCCATGCTCAGTCTGCCTAAACGACCCAGGAGGTGGCTCTTGGGTCAGGAGGTGCGATTTAAACAGGCTTCGCGACCCGGATTGTGCCCGAGTGAATACTAGCCTGTGAAGCGGTGTGTGAAGCAGGTCTTTTACAACTGCATGACTTCCGAGGCCGCAACATCTGCGATCCATATTGCCAAGGCTAATGGCGGGGTAAAGGCCTAATACCTGCGGCGGGATACGGTGATAGTAAAAAGCGGATTGACCGCATATCGTCAGGTCCATGACGTCCTCCTGGTCGAAATATGCTTTTGGACCGTGCGATGCCAGTGTCAATTCGGAAGTATGCGGCAAAATCTAAACCCTGTGAGCAGACCTGGCTTTTGAGGCTAGTTTATCAGGCATTTTGTTGCGAAAAAACAGGGTGTGCTCGGAGGTTTCAGAATTTGCCGCATACTTCCGAAAACGCGGTCGATTTGGACCATGCTAAAACGATTTAGCAGCCTCGGTTGGGGTGTGGGTTTGCCACCGGGCGGACGCTACTGATGCTGGGAACGCTCGTTTTGGGCCTCGAAGGGTGGATTTCGCGCTTTTGGTAAAGAAATAGGTGCGTGTCATGCCGTGCGGTAGGCATCGGCGCACAGAAAAAGGGCCCGGAAGGCTTTGCCTTCCGGGCCCTTTGCAATGCAAATCTGCTTGCAAGTGCGATTTAGCGCACCTGAGCGACGTAAGCGACGTTGGTCGAGGAGACCTTGTCCTCGAGCTGGACGCTCATACGGGGATCGCCGGCGGTAGCGACGGTCAAATCGCCAGTCTTGACGTAGCCGAGCTCCTTAGCGGTCTCGATCGCCTTGACGATCGTGCCGTTGACGGTGCCCTGGGTAATCTCGGCCTGGTGCGGGATAACGCCCCAGTACATGATCATCTGCTGGACGGCCCACTCGTGGCGGGAGAACGCGCAAATCGGCATGTTGGGACGGAAGTGCGAGATCAGGCGAGCGGTACGACCGGTGGTCGTCGGCACGGTGATGCACTTGGCGCCAACGGTGGTGGCCATGTTCACAGCGGACATACCCACAACGTTGTTGACAACGCGGGTGCCGTGAGCATCGGCCGGAACCTCGAGCGGAGCGTGAGCCGGGAGGTACTTCTCGGTCTCGAGAGCAATGCTGGCCTGCATCTTGACGGCCTCGACCGGGTACTTACCGGCAGCGGACTCGCCGGAAAGCATAACGGCGTCGGTGCCGTCGTAGATGGCGTTAGCGACGTCGGCAACCTCGGCGCGCGTCGGGCGCGGGTTCTGCTGCATGGAGTCGAGCATCTGCGTAGCGGTGATAACGGGCTTGTAGGCCGCGTTGCACTTGGCGATGATCTCCTTCTGGATGTGCGGAACGAGCTCGGGCTTGATCTCGATGCCCAGGTCGCCACGGGCGACCATGATGCCATCGGAAGCCTCGAGGATCTCGTCGAAGTTCTCGACGCCCAGGGCGCACTCGATCTTCGGGAAGATCGTCACGTGCTCGCCACCGTTCTCGCGGCAAAGCTTGCGGATGCCGCGGACGGACTCGCCGTCACGGATGAAGGAAGCGGCGATGTAGTCGATGTTCTCGGTCAGGCCAAAGAGGATGTCCTGACGATCGCGCTCGGTGATGGCGGGCAGAGAGATGTTGACGTTGGGCATGTTGACGCCCTTGCGCTCGCCGATCAGGCCGTCGTTCTTAACGACGCAGGTCATGTCCTGGCCGTCGACGGACTCGACCTCGAGGGCAACCAGGCCGTCATCGATCAGGATGAGGGAGCCCTTCTCGACCTCGGAGGGCAGAGCCAGGTAGTCGAGGGAGATGTGCTCAGCGGTGCCGTGGAAATCCTCGGACGTGGGCTGAGCGGTGACGACGATCTTGTCGCCGGTCTTGACGGCAACCTTCTTGCCATCGACCAAAAGGCCGGTGCGGACCTCGGGGCCCTTGGTGTCGAGCAGGATGCCGACGGGCATGCCGAGCTCCTTGGAAATACGGCGGACGCGCTCGATGCGACCGTGGTGCTCGTCGTAGGAGCCGTGCGAGAAGTTAAAACGGGCGACGTTCATGCCCGCCTTGATCATCTCGCGGATGGTCTCGTCGCTATCGCAGGCGGGACCCATGGTGCATACAATCTTGGTGCGCTTGTACATTCAGACCTCCATCTGACATCGTCTTGCGCTGATAGATAAACCATAAGAAATAAAACTGAGATGATTATAACGAAATGGCGACCGAATACCCCAAAAAATCGACCGTATGCCGAATTAGAAGTTCATTTTTTGCGGAAAAACGGTATATGCAAAAACTTTACCAACCGTTCTAACCGCTGCTATCTGGGCGATATTTTAGTTCGATGATGCGCCGAAGAAAAAACGTTTTATCAATCTTGAGCATCTCACTGTCTGCACCGTTGCGCCTGTGCCGTGTTTCCAGATGGAATGTTTTGGCTAGACGCGTCGCTTTGGGGTACCATAGCTCCACTATCAACTGCCGCTCAGCACGGCAGCCTTGATGAGCCCTTGCCCTTCTCCTGGGAATTATGATCGGGCATCAATCTGCTGAGTGGCCCGAATCCCAGGAGGGGACTCTATATGCAAAAGGAATACCTGTCCGCCGCGGCGGAGGTGCTCAGCGACCAGGGTGTCGATGAGAACCTTGGCCTGAGCAACGACGAGGCGTCGTCGCGCCTCGCCAAGACAGGCCCTAACAAGCTTGAGGAAGCCGAGAAGACGCCACTGTGGAAGCGCTTCTTTGAGCAGATGGCCGACCCCATGGTCATTATGCTGATCGTTGCCGCCGTTATCAGCGCACTTACGGGCATGGTCAAGGGCGAGCCCGATTTTGCCGACGTTGCCATTATCATGTTCGTTGTTATCGTCAACTCGGTGCTGGGCGTGGTCCAGGAAGCCAAGAGCGAGGAGGCCCTCGAGGCCCTGCAGGAAATGAGCGCGGCGCAGTCCAAGGTGCTGCGCGACGGCAAGCTCGTGCATCTGCCGAGCGCCGATCTCGTCCCCGGCGACGTGATCATGCTCGAGGCGGGCGACTCCGTCCCCGCTGACTGCCGCGTCCTCGAGAGCGCCACGATGAAGATCGAAGAGGCCGCACTTACCGGCGAGTCCGTGCCGGTCGAGAAGCACGCCAACGTGATCGAGCTTGCCGCGGGCACCGACGACGTGCCGCTTGGCGACCGCAAGAACATGTGCTACATGGGCTCCACCGTGGTGTACGGCCGCGGTCGCGCCGTCGTGGTCGGCACCGGCATGAACACCGAGATGGGCAAGATCGCCGGCGCCCTGGCCGAGGCCAAGGAAGAGCTCACGCCGTTGCAGGTGAAGCTTGCCGCGCTCAGCC
>CAJMPE010000035.1 GCA_905215275.1 uncultured bacterium
AGATCTTGATCTCCTTGCCGCCAACGGTGATGGAATCCTCGCCAGCAACGACCTCGTGATCGCGAGCGTAGTTGCCCTGCGTGGAGTCGTACTTCAGCAGGTAAGCGAGCATATCGGGAGAGGTGAGGTCGTTGATAGCGACGATCTCGGAGCCCTCATGACCGAACATCTGACGGAAAGCCAGACGACCGATGCGACCGAAGCCGTTAATAGCAACCTTTACTGCCATTGTGTCTCCTTTCGTAAGGCCCCCGCGAGCTACAGCGCCCGCCGTTGAGGCCCACAAACTAACCACTCGCCTAATATACCTTTTTTTTGACTTGAATTTCACGAGAATGCTCGAAATTGAAAATCAAATTTACGTTAAAACGTTTTAAAGAATAAAATAGCAGCTAAATCCGTATATAAGTCGATACTTCAAACTACTTGTTTGCTTCAATGAGCTTTTCAAGCCTCAAAACGCGATGGTACAGGGCAGACTTCGACAAGGGAGGGTCAGCCATCTCGCCCAGATCGCGCAGCGACAGATCGGGATAGCGCTCGCGCAGGTCGCAAAAGACTGCCAAGGCGTCCGGAAGCGTGTCGCGCAAACCCCGCTGTTCGAGCTCATCGATCAACGCAAGCTGATGCTGGGCGGCACCCGCACTTCTGGTCTGATTGGCCAGTTCGGCATTCACGCGACGGTTTACGTCGTTCTTAACCAATTTGACCGCGCGCGCCTCCTCAATCTCGGCAACGCTGCGCTTGGCACCAATCAGCTTTAGGAGCTGCTCGATCTCCTCGGCGCTCTTAATGTAGACAGCAAAGGATCCGCGCCGCGCGTTAACGCGCGCATGGACCCCAATCTGCTCCAATAGATCGCAAAGTCCCCGAGCATACTGCTCGCCCTGCACCGCGATCTCCAAATGAAAGTCGCCGCGGGGATCGGCCACGAAACCGCCGGCGATGAGCGCGCCGCGGATGTAGGCAAGCCTGCAGCAGGGACGGGCAACGATGTGCCGGGGAACACCAGCGACGAGCCCTCCCCTGCGGTCGAGAATGCCCAGCAGCACCAGAGCCTTGTCCAGGTCGGGCTGATCGGGCAGGGTAATGAGATAGTTACGGACCTTATGCAAGACCGATTTACGAACGGTGAATTCCGTTTTGAGCTTAAGGATGCGATGCGTCAGTGTGATCATCGTGCGCGCGACGGCACCCGTCTCGGTCGCGACCGTCAAACGATACCGCCCGGAGCCGGCCAGCGAAAGTGTACCGCTCACACGCGTCAGGGCGGCAAGCGTCGACAAATCGCAGTATTCACATTCGGGTTCGCAGCGCGCGAGCTCGTCACGCACCTCGGCGGTAAACGACATGCAGGCCTATGCTTTCGTGTTGGCGCGCGACAGGTCGCGATGGGAAATGCTCACGTGATATTGGGCGCCTTCCAAATAACGTGCCGTGGCCTCGGCGATGGCAACGCTGCGGTGTTGACCGCCCGTACAGCCGATGGCGATAGAAAGCTGCGGCTTGCCCTCCGCGATATAGCCCGGCATCACCGTATCGAGCAGCTGCGTCCAGGCCTTCCAGAACTCCTGGGTCTTGGGATGGTCCAAAACAAAATCGGAGACCTTTTTATCGAGACCGGTCATGGTGCGCATCTCGGGATCGTAGAACGGATTGGGCAGGAAGCGGACGTCGATCATAATGTCCGCCTCGACGGGCATGCCGTGCTTAAAGCCAAACGAGAACACGTGAACGTCCATGAGCTGCTGGTCGGACAGCTCGGAGAACGCCATGCGCAATTTATTGCGCAGAGCAGAAGTGCGCAAGCGGCTCGTATCGATAATCATGTCAGCTCGGTCGCGAACGCCCTGCAGCTGCAGGCGCTCGCGCTGAATCGCATCGGCCGTAGTCTCCCCCGGCTTGGCAATGGGATGGCGGCGGCGGTTTTCGCTATAACGACGGATCAGCACCTCGTCAGAGGCCTCGAGAAACACGATGTCACAGCTCATCTCGCGCTCCTCGAGCGCGGCAACGGCATCGAGCAGCTCATCGAACAAGCCCTGGCTGCGCAGGTCGCAGGTGACGGCAAGATGCCTGCCCACGCCCGTATTGATGCCGACGAGTTCGGCAAGCTGGGCGATCAGACGCGGAGGCAAGTTGTCGATGCAAAAATAGCCCATGTCCTCGAACACATGCATGGCCTGCGTTCGGCCCGATCCGGACATTCCGGTGATGATGACGATATCGGGGATGCGCTCCGAGCGCTCCGCCGCATCCATGGCATCTCCCTTTTGCATGTGTGCCTCCTAAAACAAGCGCGGGACCCGGCCAGCGGATCCCGCGCGATCAATTGCCTTTATTGAGTATACCGCCCCAAGCGGATACGAGGCCTGTCTTACGCCTCAAGCGCAGCCTTGAACCAACTTGTAATACTCGTGGGGTGCGTGATGGCGGTGCCGACGACAACGGCCCAGGCGCCCGCATCAATCGCGGCGCGGGCCTCCTCGGGCGTGTGCACGCGGCCCTCGCAGATGATGGGAAGACCGGGGAATTCCTCGGTCGCCTGACGCAGAAGCGGCAGATCGGGGCCATCGGCCATGGTGCAGTCGATAGCGGCAACACCATGAGAAAGCGTGGTGGACACCAGGTCGAAGCCCATGTCGACAGCACGACGAATATCCTCGATGGTGGCACAGTCGGCCATCAGGAGCACGCCCTCCTCGTGCAGCGGGCGGAAGGTATCCTCGACCGACTTGCCATCGGGACGTGGGCGATCGGTGGCGTCAATCGCCACGATATCGGCACCCGCAGCAACGCAGGCGCGAGCGTGGCGCAGCGTCGGCGTGATGTAAACGCCCTCGTGCCCATCCTTCCACAGGCCGATAACAGGAACCTCACAGCGACCCTTAATGGCGGCAATGTCGGCAAGGCCCTGGCAGCGAATGGCGGCGGCACCGCCGAGCTCGCAAGCGCGAGACATTTGAGCCATGGTCTCGGGCGTACGAAGCGGCTCGCCCATATACGCCTGAACGCTCACGACGAGCTTGCCCTTCAGGGATTGAATCAAAGGATCGACGGTCATGTTCGACTCAACCTTTCTAAAAACAGCCTTCTGAGACACCGCACCTTGACGTTCAAACCGTCGCTCACGTACCGAAGTACGCTTCGCTCCTCTTTCACGTCAATCTGCGGCACCTCAGAAGGCGCACTTGGTAGTTATGTTTACTTCAACGATGCAAGAAGGTGTTCGGCGGCACCGATGAGTGGAGCATCACCCTCCAGAGAACCGATAAGGATCGGCGTGTCCTGAAGCGGATCGAGCGCCTGGCTGGCATAGCCCTCGTGCACCGAATCCTTCCACGTCTGCGAACGCCAATCGGGACCTTGGTGAATCACGCCGCCCGAAAGCACGATGACCTCAGGGTCCAGAATGTTAGCGAGCGAGCCCAAGCTGGCACCCAGCGCAAAGCCGGCGTCATGGATGACCTCGGTCGCCTTTGCGTCGCCCGCACGGCACAGGTCGTTCACGTCGCGACCGACCGAAGGACGGCTGGGGTCGACGCGACCGAAGCGCTCATCGTACATACGACCAATGGAAGTGCCCGAAGCAACCGACTCCAGATGGCCGGAACGCCCGCAGGCGCAGGGAATGCCAGCGGCAGCCGAGCACTCGATGTGGCCCATATGACCGGCAGCACCATGGAAGCCCTGCATCACGCGGCCGTTCTCGACATATGCGCCGCCGATGCCCGTACCGATGCCCAGACACAAGACGGAGAACTTGCCCTTGCCGACGCCCCAGTGGGCCTCGCCCAGAGCATGAGCCTGCACGTCGCCCACCACGGCAACGGGAAGACCAAGGTCTTCGCGCAGACGCGGCCCCAACTGAACGCCGGACCAGCCGGGCATGATCTCGTTGGCATACGCGATGGCGCCCGTCTTGGGATCGACGACGCCTGCGGCACCGATACCGACACCGAGGACCTCGACATCGGGATTCGCCTCAAGAGCGGCCTTGATGGACGCCTCGATACGTTGGAAGACGGCCTCGCCGCCCTCCTGGGCCTCGGTAGGAACCTCGGCCTCAAATACGGGATGGGGCGCACTGCCGTCAGCCGGGTACTCCATGATGGCGGTCGCGATCTTAGTTCCGCCGATATCGACAGAGCAGACGTACTTGTTCTCCATGTCGTTCTCCTTCGGAGACAAAACAACTACAGGAAATGCGGTCGGATTTAACCCCGCCGCACGGTAAAGGTTTCCGAGGTGCCCGAGATCGCCGTGAAGCCTCGCGGCCATTGACCTAATGGTCATGGCCACGAGGCTGAACGGCGAGGTCGGGTGCCTGGGGAAGCTTTACAGGAGACCGTTGTCCTGAAGGACCTTCTTAATCGCCTCGACGTTCTCGCCGGTCATGGCCTTCACCGGGCGCGGCATGGTCGGGCTGTCGAAGATGCCCATGAGGTTCATAGCGGTCTTGAAGGCGCCGACGCCACCGGCATAGCCCTGGACGCCCGAGGTGACATCCCAGATGTGCGAAATCTCATTGAGGCGATCCTGCTCGGCCTTGACGGTAGCCCAGTCACCGGCCTGAGCGGCCTTCCACTGACGCACGTAGCCCTCGGGCTCAACGTTGGCGAGACCCGGGACGGAACCGTCGGCGCCACCGAGGTAGGCGCCATCGACAACAACCTCGTGACCGGTGAGGATGCTCATCGGATGGCCGTTCTTCTCATTCTCCTGAACGAGGTAGCGGAACGAGATGTCATCGCCCGAGGAATCCTTGACGCCGGCCAGGACGCCCTCGGCGCCGAGCTTGGCAAGGAGCTTCCAGGGAAGCTTGGTGTGGACGCACACGGGGATGTCGTAAGCGAAGATGGGCAGGTCGAGTTCCTCGTGCAGGATGCGGAAGTGCTCCTCGACCTCGGTCATGCCCTGCAGGGCATAGAACGGGCAGGTGGCGACGAGGGCATCGGCGCCCAGCTCCTGGGCGACCTTGCCGTGCTCGATCATGCGCTCGGTCTCGGTGTCGATGATGCCGACCAGAACGGGAACGCGGTGATCGACGATGCGCACAGCCTCGGCGACAATCTGGCGACGACGCTCGTCGGTGGAGAAGACGACCTCGCCCGAGGAGCCCAGGAAGAACAGGCCATCGACGCCGGCATCGATCATGCGGTTGATGCTGCGCTCAAAGGAGGCAACGTCGAGCTGGTGGTCTTCGGTATCGGGAACAACGACGGGAGGGATAACGCCGGTGAATTTCTGAGTTGCCACAAGAATCTCCTTAGTTGTCTGGCGGGCGACCCTATGCCACCCACTCTTGTTGGCAGTGTCCAGGCCGTCTAGGCCAAAGAACACGGGTAGAACGTTTGGTTAAAGAAGTCGACGACTTCGTTTTCGAACGCATTGATGCGCTCGTGAGCGTATTTGGCATAGATGATATGCCTCCGGTCACACTCAAGACCGTTGAACACGGCAAACTGACCCTTGGGGTCGCTCACGGTATCCATGAGCGAAGTGCCCATGAGCACCGAGCCGCGCACCTGAGACGACAGCGCCTCGAGGCCACCGGGAATCGGATTGGCGACCGCCGTGCAGGCGAGGCCCTGCTCATCCAAAGCAGAAACCGCCAGCGCGACTCCGCCGCCAAGGCCCTCGCCCCATGCAAAGATGCGGTCGGGGTCCATGCCATCAAGATTGCGCGCAACCTTCGCCAACGCGCAGCCCCAACGGACGCGCCCGACAAAAGCGGGCGAAACAATCCCCCACTGCAGGTCGTCCGCACCAGCAACAACGTCGTCTAGTGCAAGCGCGGCATATCCCATGGCGGCAAACCTCGTCATGTGATGCCATCCACGCACGGGTCGATCGATGTCGTGAAACATCAGACAGAGCGGAACAAGCTCGGATGCTCGGGCGCGGCCTGAGGGCTCAATCAAACGGCCGTGCACGACATACCCGCCGAGCTCAAAGGAAACCTCGGAGTAGCGCGCGCACGGATTGGCGAAATCAATCGCCGTAACAGTCAGCCCGCAAACCTCAAGGTCCGAAGCGGCTGTCTCTAATTCGGAAACATCCGCCGAAGCATCGCCGCGCCAATCCCGGAAATCGAAGAGCCTTGACGAAACCGTCCCAGCAATCCCCGCGAGCCCGGGGACGATCAGCTCGTCAACATTGCTCTCGCACTTAGACATGAGCCTCCCCTTCCTCACAGAAAAACGGAATGATCAGATCGTCAAAATCCTGAATCTCCTCGTGGCCAAAGCCTTCAAAGAACTCATGACGCTTGTCACAGGACAGGTTGTTGTACACCGCAAACTGCGTTGCCGGCGGACAGACGATATCGGCCGTGCCCGTGCCAAACAGCACGGGGCACTTGACCATGGGGGCAAAATTCTTGGAATCGAAGTACGCCAGCTTGGCATAGGCTTCCTCGATACGAGTCGAGTCCTCGTCAAACCAACGCGACCAATAGCGCAGGCCCTCGTAGGCAATATCGTCGGCGTCCAGATCCCAAACCAGGCGGAAGTCCGATAAGAAGGGATAGAGGATAGCCGCGCGATCAACTAAATCGCTATTGAGCGCGCAGGTCGCAATGCCCAAACCGCCGCCCTGCGATGCGCCGTTTACATACACGCGGGTAAGATCGATGCCCTCGAGCTCGCGAACGATACGGCACAGAATGCGGATATCCTGATGCAGGCGGACATAGTAGAGGTTGGCCGGATCGCCGTCGATACCGGCGACGATATGGCCCGCGACCGTCGTGCCCGCAAATCCACCAATGTCCTCGGAGGGGCCTCCTTGGCCAGGACAATCGAGAGCAATGAGCGCCATGCCCATGCCAGCAAACGACGCCTGCTCAAACCAGCTGCGGCTTGCACCCGGATAGCCGTGGAACTGTAGCACCAGCGGCACGGGCTCGTCCGAAACCGGCTTGAGATACTTGGCATGCAGGCGTGCACCACACATGCCGGTAAACCAGAGGTCGAAAAACCGACAGGTCGCGGAATCCGCAACCGAAGCCGCCTCAATCGCGTAGTCGAGCTCGACGGCGTCGGCCTCGGCCATGCGGTCCTTCCAAAAGAGATCGAAATCCGATGGACGGGGCATAGCGCCTCGATATTCACCAAATTGCTGTTGTAGCTCCTGAGCACTTGGCATGGCTCGTGAACCCAGCCTTTCGAAATCGCAACGGAGGTGCGCCCGGTAAGGGAACCGGGCGCACGGGAGGGAAAGCGAGGCTACTCGCCGAGCTTGGGATGCAGCAGCGACGGCGCAGCGCCAAGCAGCATCTTGGTGTAGGGGTCCTGAGGGTGCTGGAAGACCTGCTTGGCCTCGCCCTGCTCGACGATCTTGCCGCCATTCATAACGATGATGTCGTCAGAGATATAGCGGACCGTCTGGATGTCATGGCTGATGAACACCATGGCCAGGCCGAGCTCCTTCTTAAGGTCGGTAAGCAGGTTCAGAATCTGCGCGCGGACCGAAACGTCCAGAGCCGAGGTGGGCTCGTCGGCGATGATGGCATCGGGGTTCAGCGACAGGGCACGGGCAATTGCGACGCGCTGGCGCTGGCCGCCCGAAAGCTGGCCGGGAAGAACCTCGGCGGCGGAGCTGGGCAGACCAGTGAGCTCCAAGAGCTCCTTGACGCGCTTCTCCTGCTCGGCCTCGGTACCCAGGTTGTGGACGCGCATGGGGTCGAGCAGTTGCTCGCGAACGACCATGCGGGGGTTGAGCGCCGTGGCCGGGTTCTGGAACACGACCGAGATGACGCGACCCATGTGGCGACGGTCCTCAGCGGTACGTTTGGTAACGTCCTTGCCCTTAAAGTAGACCTTGCCGCTCGTGGGGGCCTGCAGGCCGCACATGACGTTGGCGGTGGTGGACTTTCCGCAACCGGACTCGCCGACGATGCCGATGGTCTGTCCGGGCATGAGCTTAATCGTTACACCCTGGACGGCGTGAACCAGGTTGGGGTGCAGAATCGAGCCGGTACGGGTCCTAAAGGTGACGTGGACGTCATCAAGGAAGATGATCGGCTCGACGCCGTTGACTGCGGTCTCGCTCATCTACATCACCTCCGCGTGAGGGGTCAAACCATTTGCCTTGAGCACCTCGTCGGGGAGCTCGGAATAGAAGTGCTCGGTGCCGGGCACGCGCTTGAAGACCGGACGGGTGTCCAGGCCAATGCGCGGATGGCTCGAGCGGGGCGCGAAGCGATCGCCCTTGGGGAAATCGCGCGGGCTCGGAACGGCGCCGGGCACCTGGTGCAGGCGGCCCGAACCGCTCTCGATGGACAGGACGGAACCCAGAAGGCCGCGGGTGTACTCGTGGATCGGGTTGGTGAGCAGCTCCTTGGTGGGCGCCTGCTCGATAACCTGGCCGGCGTACATAACCGTGATGTTATGAGCGACCTCAGCGACCAGTGCCAGGTCGTGCGAAACGAAGATCATGGCAAAGCCGAGCTTGGCCTGAAGGTCGTTAAGCAGCTTGATGACCTGCTTCTGGACGGTAACGTCCAGAGCGGTCGTGGGCTCGTCGCAGATGACCAGCTTGGGGTCGCGGGTAAGGGCCATAGCAATCAGAACGCGCTGACGCTGACCACCGGAAAGCTCATGCGGATAGCTCTCGAGCGTACGCTTGGGGTCGAGGCCCACGAGCTCCAGGAGCTCCTCGGCGCTACGGGTGCCGCCACGCTTGGTGAGCTGCTTCATCTGGGCGGAAATGAGCATGGAGGGGTTGAGCGAGGACAGGGCATCCTGATAGACCATGGCGATATCGGTACCGCGCAGGCCGAACCACTCTTTCTTGCTCATCTTGAGCAGGTCGCGACCCTCCCAGAGAACCTCACCGGAAAGGTGCTCGTCATCGTCGGTCAGGCCCATGATGGCCAGCGTGGTGATGGACTTACCGCAGCCGGACTCGCCTACCAGGCCCATGGTCTGGCCGGGACGGACGTCAAAGTTAACGTGGTCGACGACGTTGATGTCACCGTGGTGCTCAAACTGGATGCAGAAATCGCGGACCGAAAGGATCGGCTCAACGGACTCATCGGGCACATGGCGGTCGTTACGCTTGAGTTCGACATCACGCAGGGCGCCAAGACGGGCGGACAGGGACTGAGCCTGCTCCTTGTAGGCGCGAACGGGATCGGAGACCAGCAGGTCGGCCTCGCGGCGCTTGGAGGAGTCGGTCGGATCCAGGGCGGCGGAGGGAGCAGCGGCCATGGCGTCGGTAATGCCCTCGGAGAGGATGTTGAGTGCCAGGCAGGTGATCATGATGGCCAGACCCGGGAACAGCGCCTGCCACCAACGGCCAGCGAGCACGCCGCCGCGGGCGTCAGCGAGGATGTTGCCCCAGGTAGCGGTGGGCTCCTGGATACCAGCGCCGATAAAGGTCAGCGAGGCCTCGAAGATGATGGCGTCGGCGACCAGGGTAACGGTGAAGACCATGATCGGGGCGATGCAGTTACGCAGAACATGCTTGATCAAAATCCACGGAGCCTTGGCGCCGGAAACGATGACCGCGCGGACATAGTCCTCGCCGTACTCGGACACGATGTTGGCGCGCACGATACGGGCAATCTGCGGAGTGTACATAAAGCCGATGGCGAAGATGATCGACGGCACGGAGTTGCCCAGGATGGAGACGAAGACGGCAGCAAGGGCGATGCCCGGGATGGACATGATGATGTCCAGGATGCGCATGATCGCCTCGGAAACAGACTTGCGCGAAACCGCCGCGAGGGCGCCCACGACCGAGCCGCAGACCAGAGCCATGGCAGTGGCGCCAAAGCCGATGATCAGCGAGTAACGACCACCGTAGAGCATACGCGACAGAATGTCGCGACCCTTATCGTCGGTACCGAAGATAAATCCGTTGCCGGGAGCCTGGCGAGCAGTGAAAATCTCGACCGGGCTATAGGGGGCAAGAAGAGGCGCCAGAATCGCGGTCAGGGCGACCAGCACCAGCACGACGGCGGCGATCTTAGAAGACAGCGTCATCTTCTTCCAGCCACCGAGCTTGAGCCCCTTAGAGGCAGCTTTCTCGAGCTGCTCGGTTTGCTTCTCTCGAATCTTTACCATAATCTACACCGTCCTGATGCGCGGGTTGATGAGCAGGTAGAGCATGTCAACCACGATGTTGATGATGATGAAGGCAAGAGCAACGACGATGACGACGCCCTGAACCAGGTTCGCCTCGTTGCCCTGAACGCCCTGCAGAATCGCAGTACCCATGCCGGGGAGGTTGAAGATGACCTCGATGACGACGGCGCCGCCCATAAGGTAACCGATCTTAAGACCGAGGGTGGTGACCGGGGTGATCAGCGCGTTGCGAAGAACGTTGATGCCGACGACGACCTTCTCGGGAACGCCGGCGCCACGGGCCATACGGACGTAGTCCTTATCGAGCTCCTCGACCATGGCCGTACGCACGATACGAGTCATCTGGCCCGTCAGCGGGAATGCCAGAGCGATAGCGGGCATGATCATACGTCCCAGATAGCCAGCCGGGTTGGTGGTGAAGTGAGGCAGAGCACCGGACGCCGGGAGCACCTTAAGGTAGGAAGAGAACAGCAGGATCAACAGAACGGCAAGCCAGAACGACGGGGTTGCCAAGCCGGCGATGGAGAAGACGCGGATCACTTGGTCCGGCCATTTATCACGATACAGTGCCGCGATGACGCCGAGCAAAAACGAGACGACCGCGCCGATGGCTAGACCGATGAAGGTCAGCTGCATCGTGACGGGCAGGGCCGTGGAGATGCGCTTGGCAACAGAGTTGCGAGCAGCACCATAGGTGCCCATGTCACCATGGATCAGATCGCCCATGTAGCGCACGTAGCGCACGGGCCAGGGATCGTCCAGACCATACTTCTCATGGTACTCGGCAACCGCCTCGGGCGAGGCGCCGTCACCCAACGCCGTATAGGCGGGGTCGGTCTTGGAGAACGACATAAGGAAGAACACCAGGACGGTGACGCCCAATGCCATGATCGGCAGCGCCACGAGACGCCTTCCAATCAAACGTAGAAAGTTGTTCACGTTCTCTCCCCTTTCTTTTGTCGGTAGGACCAACTGGTATATGAGTATGGATACTCATTACAAGACCCGAGCGACATCGAGGCCGCCCGGGTCTTTGTTTCAACTATGAGGACGTTGCCTTACGACCGACGCCCCACATATGACTCAAGCGAGTCTTAGGCCTTGACGGTCGCGACGCCCCTGAAGGACATGCTCGTCGTGCCGATGCCCTTGAAGCCATCGAGGGCCTCGCCGTTGGGCGCGGTGGACGGATCGTCCCAGGAAGCGGAAACGGTCTTGACGTGGACAACGGGGTACAGAACGGCGTTGTCGGCGATGATATCGAAGCACTCGTTCCACTTCTTCTGCTGCTCGTCGCCCTCGGCGGCAAGAGCCTCGTCCATGAGACCGTGGAGCTTCTCCCACTCAGCGGACTCCTTCCACGGGCAACGGGTCTGCATCCAGACGTTGTCGCCATACCACCAGTTGAGCAGCAGGTCGGGATCGGCGCCGAAGCAGGACGGATCGCCAGGAGCGAGAAGGATATCGTAGGCCTCGCCGCCGTCGATGGCAGCGTAGGTGGCCGGCGAGGTATCGGTCTGGATGGTCACATCGAAGCCGAGGGCGTCGAGGTCGTTCTTGACCTGAGCGGCCATGCCCTTGATCTGCTCATTGTCGGTGGTGCGCAGGGTGATGGCGCCCGGGGTGATGCCAGACTCTTCGATGAGCTTCTTGGCCTTCTTGGCGTCAGTCTTGTACACCGTGGAAGCCTCATGATAGTTGGTGAAGCTCTTGGGCAGGTAGCAGCTGGCAGCGGTGGCAAGGCCGGCGAAGGTGTTGGTGATCATCTTCTCGGTGTCGAGCGCGTACATGACGGCCTGACGGACCTTGACGTTGTTCCAAGGCTCCTTGGCGACGTTAAACATGATGAAGCGGGTGCCGAAGCCCTGGACGTTGTCGATCTTGCAGCCAGCGCTCTCGAGCTGGTCGACGGCGTCAGCGGTGACGAGCTCCATAACGAGCGTGGAGCCCTCCTGCTGGGCGGTAACGCGAGCGGTGGGGTCGGTCAGGATGCTGTACTGGATCTTCTCGTCCTCGGCAGCATACTCACCGTTGTACTCGGGGTTGGGAACCAGGGTGATCTCGGTATCGGAGATAGAGTCATACATCCAGGGGCCGGAGCCGATCGGCTGCTTGGCGCGATCCTCCTCGGCCTGGGTAGCCGGGGTAACGCGGATGATGGCCAGACGATCCTTGAGCAGGGAGAAGTTGGGGACCTTGGTCTTGACCGTTACAGTGCTGGCGTCCTTGGCCTCGATAGACTCGAAGGGCTGGAAGAACGGAGCATAGGTAGCGGAGGCAGCGCAAGCGGTGTAGGAGGCAACGACGTCGTCAGCGGTGACCTCGGTGCCATCGGAGAACTTGGCGCCCTTGCGGATGGTGACCTCGAAGGTAGTGTCGTCCACGGACTTGGGATCGTCGGTAGCGAGCTCGTTGAAGGTGCTGTAGTCGTGGTAATCGATGCCGTAGAGGCCCTCGATGACGTGCCAGTTAGCACCCAGGCCCACAGCGGAGCCGGTGCTGGCGGGGTCGAAGCTGGACGGAGCGTAAGCGGAACCAGCGGTGATCACGCCGCCGCCACGGTTGGCGGAATCAGTGGAACCGGAAGCGGAACCTTCGTCGCTAGAGCTGCCACCGCAGCCGGTGAGACCAAGCCCTGCGACAGCAGCGACGCTGCCGGTGAGGCCGAGGAACGAACGCCTGGACATACCCTTGTTGATGATGGCCATGTCTTCTCCTATCAATAGAGAATCTTACCCGGGAGCACCTAGACTTGCCCCCGCGCAACTTGCGGACGATATATACCTTACCTACCGACGAACCCAACTGAGGTGCCGCGCTCGGCGACCGATACATACATACGCTTGAACGGTATTTACTACCGTTCACCGAATTCATTGACAAATGATCCGACAGACAGTATGTATCGACGAGGTGAGATATCAGTCTTCGTCAACCCGCAGGATAGCAGTGTTGTTCACCATGGCTAGTCAAACGTTTTAGCGTTAATAAAACCCGAAATCGGCAGGTAATCACCGCGAAACAAATGATTGAAAATTGACCAATCATGTATATCAGTTGTTTAGAAGCGCGTTTAGTTTTCGGATTGGTTGGCCGATGCCTGGGCGCGTTCGGCATTCCATGCAACAAGTGCCTCGTGGACCGCTTTGGCGACATCAGCCGGAACGCCTCGAACTTCTGCAATCTCCTGCTCGCTTGCTGCGCGCAAACGCTTCATCGAGCCAAAATGGCGCATAATGGCACGTTTTCTGGTGGGTCCCACGCCCGGAACGTCGTCAAGCACCGAAACCGTCATAGCCTTATCGCGCAACTCGCGATGGAACGTAATCGCAAATCGGTGGGATTCATCGCGAACCTGCTTGATCAGATAAAGCGAAGCGGAGCCGGTCGGCAGCACGACGGGAGTCTCGTCCCACGGCACGAAAACTTCCTCATCGGCCTTTGCCAAGCCACAGACTGGTATATCGAGGCCAAGCGCCTCAAGTTGCTTAATTGCAGCGGTCAATTGCGGCTTGCCGCCATCGACAACGAGCAAATCGGGGCGCGAGCCAAAGCGCTCGTCCGCCATGCGCTCGGGAGCATAGCGACGCCCCAGAACTTCGGACATCGATACGAAGTCGTTCGCCTCGTCCAATTCGGCCTGAATTTTAAAGCGACGATACTGGCCCTTGTCGGCACGGCCGTTGGTAAATACCACCATCGAAGCGACGGTAAAGGTGCCGTGCAACGTCGAGATATCGAAGCACTCGATGCGCAGGGGCGGAGCCTCGAGCGCAAGGGCGCTTTCCAGTTGCGCGAGCGCGTCGTTGAT
>CAJMPE010000036.1 GCA_905215275.1 uncultured bacterium
GTCGTTTAGAGCTGTTTTTGCTGTTACTAAAAAGGTAACAGTACTCATATTTGCCATTTTTTGTCCACAGGGCTTGAAGGGAGCTGTCAATCAGGTTCCAGGGGAGGCACTTCGAGGGCCGCAGAGCAAAAAAGCGGGGACGCAGGTTGTCCTGCGCCCCCGTTCTCGGGCATTATCCGTTCTCTGCGGCGGAGACTACGCCGCTTCGTCGAACTGCGAGTTGTACAGGTCGGCGTAGAAGCCGCCTTGGGCGAGCAGCTCGTCGTGCGTGCCCTTCTCGACGATGTCGCCGTCGCGGATTACTAGGATCACGTCGGCGTTGCGAATCGTCGACAGGCGATGTGCGATAACAAAGCTGGTGCGGCCTTGCATCAGCGCATCCATGGCACGCTGAATAAGCTCCTCGGTACGAGTGTCAACGTTGGAGGTCGCCTCGTCCAAAATCAGCGCCGGACGGTCGGCCAAAATGGCACGGGCGATGGTCACGAGCTGGCGCTGACCCTGCGACAGGTTGGTGCCCTCCTCGTTGATCATAAAGTCGTAACCGCCGGCGAGCGTATGGATAAAGTGGTCGCAGCGCGCGGCGCGCGCGGCGGCCTCGACCTCGGCATCGCTTGCATCGGGGCGTCCGTAGCGGATGTTCTCGCGGATCGTGCCGTTAAACAGCCAGGTATCCTGCAGCACCATGGCAAACTCGCCGCGAAGTGCCGCACGGTCCCAGTCGCGCACGTCGATGCCCTCGACGCGCAGCGAGCCGCCGTCCACATCGTAGAAGCGCTGCAGCAGCTTGATGAGCGTGGTCTTGCCGGCGCCGGTGGGACCGACGATGGCGATGGTCTGGCCGGGCTGCGCCTCGCAGCTAAAGTCGTGGATGATGGTCTTGTCGGGCGTGTAGCCAAACTTGACATGGTCAAACTCCACGTGACCGGGGCGCTTCTCGGGAATCTGCGCGTCGGCCTTCTGCTCCTCCTCGGGTGCGGCCAGGAACTCAAAGACGCGCTCGGTTGCGGCGGCCATCGACTGCATCGTGTTGCTCACGTTGCCCAGCTGCTGCACCGGCTGCGTAAAGTTGCGCACGTACTGGATAAAGCTCTGGATGTCGCCGGGCGTGGCATTGCCGGTCAGCGCGAGCTGCGCACCCACGACGACGACGCCCACGTAGCCCATGTTACCCACCAAGCTCATAAGCGGCATCATCAGGCCCGACAGGAACTGCGAGCGCCAGCCGCTAATAAAGAGGCGGTCGTTTTGGCGGTCGAACTCCTCGATCGAAGCCTCGGCGCGGTCGAACACCTGAATGACGTTCTGGCCGGCATAATCCTCCTCGATAATGCCGTTGACGGTGCCCAGGACCTGCTGCTGCTCGCGGAAGTACGGCTGCGAGAAGTGAATCATCACCATCAAGATAATCGCGGCGGCCGGCAGCGTGAGCACGGTGACGCCGGTGAGCGGCAGGCTGATCGACAGCATCATGACGAGGACGCCGATAATCTGCGTGACGGACGTAATAAGCTGCGTCACGCTCTGGTTGAGCGACTGGCCGAGCGTATCGACGTCGTTGGTGATGCGGCTGAGCACGTCGCCCTTGCTGTGACCGTTGAAGTAGCTCATCGGCACGACGGCAATCTTGGCGGCAATCTCCTTGCGCATGCGGTAGCAGATCTTTTGCGTGACACCGGTCATGAGCCAGCCCTGGATCAGGCTGCAGGCAGAGCTCGCCAGATACAGGCAGAGCAAAAAGCCGAGCGTCTTAGCGATCCAGTTAAAGTCGACATCGCCGGTACCGTTGACTTTGGCAACCAGGCCCTCAAACAGCTTGGTCGTAACCTGACCGAGCATCTTGGGTCCCACAATATTAAAGATGACCGAGCACACGGCAAAGGCGACGGCGGCAAACACGGCAATCTTGTGCTGGCCGATATAGCCGAGCAGCTGCCTCATGGTGCCTTTAAAGTCCTTGGCCTTTTCGCCGCGACGCATGCCGCCCATGCGGCCCATGGGTCCACGCTGACGGGTGGGCTTGGGAATTTGGGTCTTGGTCTCGTCTGCCATTAGCGCTCGCCTCCTTCCATAACGGCTGCAATTTCTTCTTGGGTAAGCCCCAGCTCCTCGGCGGAAAGCTGCGACTGTGCGATTTCCAGGTACGCCGGGCAGCTGCGCAGTAGCTCCTCGTGCGTACCGGTGCCCACTACGTGACCGTCGTCGAGTACGATGATCTGGTCGGCGTGCATGATGGTCGCGATGCGTTGTGCCACGACCACGAGTGCGGCGTCGGTGACGTTTTTGGCCAGCTCCTCGCGCAGACGCGCGTCGGTCTTGTAGTCAAGCGCGCTAAACGAGTCATCGAACACCACGACCTCGGGCTTTTTGGCCAGGGCGCGGGCGATGGCCAGGCGCTGGCGCTGACCGCCCGAAACATTGGAGCCACCCTGGCTGATGGGGGAGTCGTAGCCGCCCTCGCGCTCGGCGATAAAGTCCTCGGCCTGGGCGATGCGTGCCGCCCGGTACATGTCCTCGTCGCTCACCATGTCGCCGGCAAACTTAAGGTTGCTCTCGACGGTGCCCGAGAACAGGCGTCCCTGCTGCGGGATATAGCCAATGCGGCGGCGTAGCTCGGAAAGGGTCATATCGCGCACATCGATGCCGTCGAGCGAAATGCTGCCGCCCGTGACGTCGTACAGGCGCGGAATCAACTGCACAAGTGTGGACTTGCCCGAGCCCGTGGAGCCAATGATGCCGAGCATCTGACCGGCATGTGTGGTGAAGTTCACGCCGCTGATGACATCGGCGCGGGCGTCGGGATACTGGAAGCTTACGTCACGGAAGGTGAGCTCACCGCGCGGCGCGCTGGCAGCAGGCAGTTTGGGCGAGGCAGGGTCGTTGATGCTCGTGGGGCAGGTGATGACCTCTTCCACGCGCTCGGCTGCGACTTCGGCACGGGGCAGGATGACCGAAACCATGGTGAGGATCATAAACGCCATGACGATCTGCATGGTGTAGGAAATAAACGCCATCATGTTGCCGACCTGCATCACGCCGTCGGACACGCCCTGCGCGCCAAACCAGACGATAAGCACGGTGATGCAGTTCATGACGAGCATCATGAGCGGCATCATAAAGCTCATGGCGCGGTTGGTGTAGAGCTGCGTGGTCATCAGGTCGAGCGAAGCCTTGTCAAAACGCTCGAGCTCATGCTCCTCGCGGTTGAATGAGCGGATGGGCATAAGACCGTCGAGCAGCTCGCGGGCGGTAAGGTTCACGCGGTCCACAAAGCTCTGCATCTTTTTGAACTTGGGCATGGTGAGGCCCATAAGCACGCCGACGACGGCCGAGACGGCGATGATGGCCACGGCGATGGTCCACTCCAGGCCGGTGTGGTTGGCCAGGACGCGCATGACGGCGACGATGCCCATGACGGGGGCCATCAGGCACATGCGGATAAACAGGGTTGCGGCCATCTGGATCTGCTGAATGTCGTTGGTGCAGCGGGTGATGAGCGAGGCCTGGCTAAACTTGCCCACCTCGGCCGGCGAGAAGTGCATAACCTTGTTGAAGGTCTCGCGGCGCAGGTCGCGGGCGATGGAGCAGGCGGTGCGCGAAGCCACGGCGCCGGTCAGGATGGTGGCGACCAGCGACACCAGGCACAGGCCAAACATCGTGGTCGCCATGCGGCCCAGGTAGGCGTTCTGCACGTCGGCGGGGTCGATGCCCTGTGCCTTGTACTCGTCCTGCACGTAGCTCACGGCGCGCTGGGTGACGATGGAGCCCGACATGGAGCCCATTTTGTCAGCCATATCGTTGGCGCCCTCGACGAGCTTGCCCTGGTCGATTAGGCCGCCTTCAACGCCCAGACGCAGGCTCTTCATGGTGATCTTGCCGCCGTCGGCGTCGATCTGCTTTTGCATGCTCTGCGCGGCTGCGGCCTTCTGCTGCATCTCGGCGAGCTGCTCGGGCGTCATCGCTGCCATCTGCTCGGGGGTGGGCATGGCCTGAGCGGCGCCGCCATCGCTTGCCTCGGTGGATGCGCCGGTCATGTCGCCCATGGAGTCGGCGTCAATGCCCTGGTTGAAGGCGAGCACGACGGTCTCAGGCAGGCTCATGATGTCGGCAATCTTGTCGCCGTCGCCGCGCTCCTCCTCGGTGCCCTTGTACGTTCGAATGCCGTTATTGTCCGCCTTACTAAACACGGCCTCCACAGCTTTGGCGTCCTTGGCGCTCATAAAGAGTTCGAGGTCGTCGAGCGATTCGGCGCGAATGGTGTCGGGCACGGGCGAGGCGATGCCGCCTTGCTGCACGCCCACGTCGACGATGTCGCTCATATAGGTAGGCAGCGCCAGATCGGCGTTGCAGCTGATTACGATAAGTACGATAGCTGCGAGCAGTGCCAGGACATGCTTTTTAAAGAGCTTGAGAATCCTCACTCGGCATCTCTCCTTTCTTGATTGTGGTCGATAATTTCGTTGGCACGCCTTAGAAGACGCACCATCTCTTGGGTATCTGTTTCGCCGAGCTGTTCGAGGAAAGCCGCGGTGCGGTCCTCGAATTCCCGGCGTTTGATTTCGAGATCCTGGAATCCCTTGTCGGTCACTATGACGTGTACGCGACGACGGTCGGTCTTTGAGTGCTCACGCTCAACCCAGCCCTTGGCTTCGAGAGCGCGTAGGATATTGGCAATGCGGGCGTTCGAGACCCAGGCGCGATCAGCGAGTTCGCTCGGCGTGAGCGAACCGCCAGCGAGCATAAGGGCGCGCATGACAGCCATCTCGCCGCTGAGAGCTTTGTCCACAAAGCGCGAAACGCGCTGGTGAATGCCGCCAAACTCGGTAAGGAGCTGACTCCCAAGCTCATGGAAATCGGTATCTTCCACCGAAAACCCCTAACACTAGAAACTATTTTCGGTGAAAGATGATACCCCTGCACGCGCGCCATATACGGTAGATTTTGGGACATGCCTAGAAAACTACCTTTAGGCGACCTCCGTACACCGTCGGTGCCAGTAAAGTTTGGGGCAGATCGTTAGGCATGTCCCAAAGCCTACTCAGAGGCACTTTACCATGCTAAAGCTGGCATAACAGCTAGAGTGAACGTCGTACAAAGGCAAGGAAAAATACCAAACAAATCGGTGAACGGTAGTTGTTCGCGCTCGCATTTCCTGCGGATTTGTTAAAAACGCCCTAATGGTATAAAAAAAGAAACATATAACAGCCCTGATGAAGGGGGTAGCTATGTTATCCTTCTCAAACGGGTGAAATCTTGGGTTTTGGGTTGCAGTTCCAAGGTGGACAAACGTTTTTCCCTGTACCAACGTGTGGTGAAGAACGGAAGAAGCCGGTAGTGCAAGCCGATAATTCAAGAATTCAATAAGCAGCGGTGTGAGAGAGCGCCGCATTACACGTAACTAGGAGCGTGGTTACACAATGCAGGAGGCATGGGAAGGCTTCAAGGAAGGCATCTGGACGGGAGAGGTTGACGTCCGAGACTTCATCCAGAAGAACTACACCCCCTACGAGGGCGACGAGTCGTTCCTCGCCGGCCCGACCGAGCGTACCAAGGAGCTGTGGGGCGAGGTTCTCGACCTGCTGCTTAAGGAGCGCGAGCAGGGCGGTGTCCTCGATATGGACACCAAGACCGTCACGGGTATCGTGAGCCACCCCGCTGGCTACATCGATAACGCCCACCGCGAGAAGGAGACCATCGTCGGCCTCCAGACCGACAAGCCGCTCAAGCGCGCTCTGCACGTCAACGGTGGTATCCGCATCGCTTGCCAGGCCGCCAGCCAGCACGGCTACAAGGTCGACGAGAACGTTGTCGAGCGCTACACCTTCGAGCGCAAGACTCACAACGCTGGCGTCTTCGATGTCTACACCCCCGAGATGCGCGCCTGCCGTTCGGCTCACATCATCACCGGTCTGCCCGATGGCTATGGCCGCGGCCGTATCATCGGCGACTACCGTCGTGTCGCCCTGTACGGTGTCGACTACCTGATCAAGGACAAGGAGGCCCAGAAGGCTTCCACCCCGACGGTCATGACCGCCGACAACATCCGCGACCGTGAGGAGCTGCAGGAGCAGATCCGCGCCCTCGGCGAGCTCAAGATGATGGCCGAGACCTATGGTTTCGATATTTCCAACCCTGCTACCAACACGCAGGAGGCCATCCAGTGGATGTACTTCGCCTACCTCGCTGCCGTCAAGGAGCAGAACGGCGCCGCTATGTCCATCGGCCGTACCTCTACGTTCATCGACATCTACGCTGAGCGCGACCTTGCCAACGGTACCTTCACCGAGGAGCAGATCCAGGAGTTCGTGGATCACTTCATCATGAAGCTCCGCATGGTCAAGTTTGCCCGTACCCCCGAGTACCAGGCCCTGTTCACCGGCGATCCGCAGTGGGTCACCGAGTCCATCGGCGGCATGGGTGTTGACGGCCGTACGCTCGTTACCAAGATGAGCTACCGCTACCTGCACACGCTCGAGAACATGGGCACCAGCCCCGAGCCCAACATGACCGTTCTGTGGTCGACCCGTCTGCCCGAGAACTTCAAGAAGTTCTGCGCCAAGACTTCTGTCGCCAGCTCCTCGATCCAGTACGAGAACGACGACCTCATGCGCGTTTACCACGGCGACGACTACGGCATCGCCTGCTGCGTGTCCTCCATGCGCATTGGCAAGGAGATGCAGTTCTTCGGCGCCCGTGCCAACCTGGCCAAGTGCCTGCTGTATGCACTCAACGGCGGTGTTGACGAGGTCTCCAAGAAGCAGGTCGGTCCCAAGTACCGCGCCGTCGAGGGCGACACGCTCGATTACGACGACGTTGTGGCCAAGTACAACGACATGATGAAGTGGCTTGCTGGCGTGTACGTCAACTCGCTGAACATCATTCACTACATGCACGACAAGTATTGCTACGAGCGCATTCAGATGGCTCTGCACGACAAGCACGTGCATCGCTGGTTCGCTACGGGCATCGCTGGCCTTTCCGTCGTGGCTGACTCCCTGTCCGCCATCAAGTACGCCAAGGTCCACCCCGTCCGTGATGAGAACGGCATCATCGTCGACTTCGAGACCGAGGGCGATTTCCCCAAGTACGGTAACGACGACGACCGCGTCGACCAGATCGCTCACGACGTTGTGCACCAGTTCATGGAGTACATCCGCATGAACGACACCTACCGCAACTCCGTGCCCACGACCTCGGTTCTGACCATTACCTCCAACGTCGTGTACGGTAAGAAGACCGGCTCCACGCCCGACGGCCGCAAGGCTGGCCAGCCGTTCGCCCCGGGTGCTAACCCCATGCACAAGCGCGATAGCCACGGCGCCATCGCTTCGCTGTCTTCGGTTTCCAAGCTCCCGTTCCGCGATGCTCAGGACGGCATCTCCAACACCTTCTCCATCATCCCGAGTGCGCTCGGCAAGGAGGACCAGGTGTTCTTTGGCGATATCGACCTTGATCAGCTGGGCGAGTAACTATTGTTAGTGCTATACTAACAATAACGATTACTGATTAGCGCGCCGGTTTCGGCCGGCGCCTATCAATCGAAGGAGACACATTATGAAGGTTTCTGAAGTTTCCGAGACTCAGGCCGATAACCTGGTCCACATGCTCGACGCTTACGCCGAGAAGGGTGGCCACCACCTGAACATCAACGTCTTCAACCGTGAGACGCTGCTCGACGCTCAGGCTCACCCCGAGAAGTACCCGCAGCTGACCATCCGCGTTTCCGGCTATGCCGTGAACTTCCACACGCTCACCAAGGAGCAGCAGGACGAGGTCATTTCGCGTACCTTCCACGACAAGTTCTAAAGGGGTTTAACTCCCGCAGGATCGCCGGGCCGCTTTGGGTTACTTTCCAAAACGTCCTCGGACATGCAAAGAGGCTCCGCATCGCGCTTCGCGCTGCGGAGCCTCTTTGCGTCCTGACGCTCCTATTTGGCAAGGTGTTTTTTAGAATCCATTTTGCGCTCGGCCTCGAAGGCTTGCCTGTCCCAATCGAGCGGAAGTCCGGCCTCGACCCATGCCTCGTAGGCCCTCCTTATGGGCTTGAGCTCCCTTTGGCCCCTCTCCAGCATCGAGATGTACTTCTCGCTGGTTCCCAATATGGACGCCGCCCTCACCTGGCTGACCCTCGCCGCGCGCCTGGCCGCCACGAGCCCCGAGGCGTCCTCGGGCCTCCTGGCCTCGTGCGGGCGCATCAGCGCCCGGTACGCCTCCCTGGCCACGTAGCGCTTGAGGCACCTCATGACCTCCCTGTCGCTCTTCCCCCGCGCCCTGGCCCTCTCGGCGTACTCGGCGGTCTCGGGGTCGCGCATGACCCTCTGCCTCGCGATCTCGTGCAGAGCGCTGTTCGCCTGCCGGTCGCCGCCCCTGTTGAGCCTGTGCCTCACGGTCTTGCCGCTCGAGGCGGGGATTGGGCAGGCCCCGCATATCGCCGCGAACGACGCCTCGGAGCGCAGCCTGCCCGGGTTGTCCCCGGCCGCGACCGCGAGCTTGGCCGCGCTCACGGGCCCGCACCCGTACATCGCCAGCAGCGCGGGGCAGTTCTCCTCCAGGGACGCCTCGATCGCGCGCTCCATGTCGAGCGCCGCGTCGCGCGCCGCCGCCCACAGGTCCGCCAGCGCGCCGAGCGCGGCGCCCAGCGCGCCCTCGGCGCGCACGGAGGGGAGCTCCTCCATCAGCCTCGGCCCCGCCATCCCGCGGAACCTCGACCTGAGCCCCTCCGGGGCGGTGGCGCACCCCGTCGACCCACCCGTCCTGGCTCTTGGGGGTCCCGAGCTTTGAGCCGGACATCGCCGCGCGGGCCGCCCTCTCCGCGTCCGACTCGTCGCACTTTCCCTGCCCCGGGCGCCTCCTCTGCATCCTCGCCGGGGAGAGCGCCTCGCGCACGGGCATCCCAAGCGACGCGAGGTACCTGGTGAGGCCCGCCCCGTAGGACGACGTCCCCTCCATCGCGACGCAGGCCGGCTCCCCGGCCGCCGCGATCGCCCCGGCGAGCGCCTCGTAGCCCGCCGCGTCGGCGGGGAACTGGCGGGACAGGACCTTGCGGCCCCTCCAGTCCAGGACGCACAGCCAGTGCGAGTCGGCGTGGGTGTCGACCCCGCAGAAGACCGGCCCACGGGCGCCGGGTGTCGATTCGTTTCTCATGTCTCGCTCCGTTCTTTCCGTGCTCGCCTGGACCGGGCAGACGGCACACTGACGGGGCGCGATAGAATGCGGTTGTTCGGGTCCGCGGTATCGCTCCATGCTCCTATTAGGTCATGCGGCGGTCTCGGCTCGCCGCGGCCCGCGCGGGACATGTCAGGAAACGAGGGCAGCCCCATGGGCGCCAGCGGAATGTGGGGTCACCGCGCGGTCCGCATCTGATGGTGTCGACGTCAATGGTATACGGGTGCACCATCGACGTCTTCAATACAGAAGATATCAGTGCGGAATGTTTTCAAAACCAAGCCCGGTCCCGGCCTGCGGTAACGTTGCTGGCGGTTCTTGGGCATCGCTTGCTGGCGGGGTTCCTTGTCTGAGTTGGACTTAGTTGGTGGGGCCACTGGTCCCGGTCGCTGTCCCGCACCTTTGGCGCGGGAGGCGCGCCTCTTTGGGAACGAAGAGATAGCTCAGCTGTGATGGCGTCGCGCACCGAATGCTCCACTTTGGACTGCGTCGGACTCGTTGTTGTTCGAATCCCCTATCCCCCTTTCGCTGGTTCGCGCTTTGCGCGAACTCCGCGCTCCTGGGGGTCAATTAGGCTTCCGTTGTTGCGCCGGCCGCATCTTCCCGTCCCAACATCGCCCTCAGTTTCTCGAAGCTTTCCTCGCTCAGGCAGTGCTCCATGTGGCAGCCCTCTAGCGACGCAACCTCAGCCGAAACACCCGCATCCTCCAGCAGGCCAACGAAAAAGCAGTGGCGCTCCCACATTTGACGGGCGACCTCTAGCCCGCGCTCTGTCAGATGCACATCGCGTTTGCCCATTTCGACGTAGCCGTTGTTCTCCAACGTCGCCATAGCTTTAGAAACGCTTGCCTTAGTTACGCCAAGGTACTCTGCAACGTCGATCGAGCGCACGATGCCCTGACGTTCCGACAGAACGTAGATCGATTCGAGATAGTCTTCTCCGGATTCACGTAGGGCCATGGGCCGCCTTTCGCGATGATTGCTAGTTAGCCTTTGGATACTTTCCACGGCTAACTTTACCGCAAAAGTTGCCCATGTCTTACTACTTTGTCTAAAAGTTAGCCGTGTTTCACAAAACGTGCGGGACGAAAACAAAATGGGGACGCCCCGCAAGAAGTGTCCCCAGGCGCCGGGTGCCGCCCCGCAGTTACATCAATCCAAAGTGCTTCGCGGCGTTGTAGATGCCATCGTCGTCCACGGCGGTCGTCACATAGGTCGCTGCAGCTTTCACCGTGTCCTGCGCGTTGCCCATGGCCACACTTGTGCCCACGGCCGAGAACATCGACAGGTCGTTCTCGCCGTCGCCAAAGGCAATCGCCTCGCTCGCGTCGATACCAAGCCGCTCGAGCGTCGCCGCCACGCCCAGGTCCTTGCCGCCGTTAGCGGGAATAATGTCACAGAACAGGTCGCACCAGCGCGTGGTGAGCGAATGCGACACGGCATCGGTCACGATATGCTCGTCGTCGGGGTCCACAAAGGCGCAAAACTGGTAGACCGGCGCGTCAAAGGCGTGCTCAAACGGCTCCTCGTGGTAGACGATTCCCGCGTTGCTGCCAGCCGTCACCACGCGCTCGGACAGGCGGTTCACAAACGAGTTCTCGCCCTGCATGCACAGCGAGTCGTAGCACCCCTGCGCCACCTGGTCCACGATCACCGCGACGTCGTCCGGATCGATCGGGCAGCTGCGGTAAACGCCCCTGGCATCAAAACAGTGCTGGCCCGAAAGCGTAATGTACGCATCCCAACCCAAGTCGAACAGCCAGTCCGGCATCTGATAGGTCGGGCGGCCCGTGGCGATCACGCACGCAATCCCCTGCTCGTGAAAGCTGTCGAGCACCTGCTGCGCCGACGCCGGAATCCGGTGGGTCTTAAAGCTCAGCAGCGTGCCGTCGATATCGAAAAACGCGGCTTTGATCATCCTCGCCTACTCCTCGCCCTCGAGCTTCTCGCTCGCCTCGAGCCACGCCATCTCCAACTCGTCCATGGCGGCGTGAGCCTCGTCGATCTTTGCCTGCTGCTCGCCGAGCGCCGTGTAGTTGGTGGGATCGACCTGGGCCATTGCTGCCTCGGCCTCCTCCACGCGGGCGCGCTGCGTCTCCATCTTGCGCTCGAGCGAGCTCACCTCGCGGCGGAGCTTCTGACGCTCGGCGTTGGACAGGCCGTTGGGCTGACCGCTCGACTTGGGCTTTTCGGCCGCAGCTGCCGCGACACCGGTGTCGAACGTGCCGGTCTTGGCGCTCGGTGCGCCCACGGGCTCGCCCTCGGCGGTAGCGTTGCACAGGCGCAGGTACTGGTCGACGCCGCCGGGCATATGCGTCAGGTGGCCGTCGAGCAGTGCCCACTGCTGATCGGTCACGCGCTCCATCAAGAAGCGGTCGTGCGTCACCAGAATCAACGTGCCCGGCCAGCCGTCGAGCAGGTCCTCGACAATCGCCAGCATGTCGGTATCCAGGTCGTTGCCGGGCTCGTCCAGGATGAGCACGTTGGGCTCGTCCAGGATTGTCAGCAGCAGCGAAAGGCGCCGGCGCTGACCGCCCGAAAGATCGCCGATGCGACTCCAGAGCTGCTGCGTCGTAAAGCCCAGGCGCTCGCAAAGCTTCTCGGGCGAAGTCTCCTTGCCGTCGATGACGTAATACTTCTTATAGCTGCTCAGCACCTCGCGGATCGTGTCGCCCATAAAGGGCTCGAGCTCCTCGAGCTGTTGCGACAGTACGCCAAAGCGTACCGTCTGGCCAATCTTCACACGGCCGCGCAGGGGCGCGATCTTGCCCTGGATCACGTCGAGCAGCGTCGACTTACCGGCGCCGTTCTCGCCCAAAAGTCCATAGCGGTCGCCCGCTCCGATGAGCCAGGTCACGTCGGAAAGTACCTGCTTGGGCGCGCCATCGGTATCCGCATAGCCGGCGTCCACGTCGACCACGTCGATGACCTGCTTGCCCAGGCGGCTTACCGCCAGGCGTTTGAGCTCCAACTCGTCACGTACGGGCGGCACGTCGGCGATGAGCTCGCGAGCGGCATCCACGCGAAACTTGGGCTTGGTGGAGCGCGCCTGGGCACCGCGGCTCAGCCACGCGAGCTCCTTGCGTGCCATGTTGCGACGGCGCTCTTCGGTGACGGCAGCCATGCGGTCGCGCTCCACGCGCTGCAGGATATATGCGGAGTAACCGCCCTCGAAGGGGTCGACCCGGCCGTCGTGGACCTCCCACATGCTGGTACAGACCTCGTCCAAGAACCAGCGGTCGTGCGTGACCACGAGCATGGCGCCCTGGCCGCGCTGCCAGCGGGCCTTTAAGTGACGCGCGAGCCAGTTGATGGTACGCATGTCCAGGTGGTTGGTAGGCTCGTCGAGCATGAGCACGTCGTAGTCGCCGATCAGCAGGCGCGCGAGGTCCACGCGACGGCGCTGGCCGCCCGAAAGCTCGCCCACCGTGCCCTCCCAGGGCACATCGCTAATAAGGCCGGCCAGGATCTGGCGCGTACGCGGACTCGACGCCCACTCGTACTCGGGCGTGTCGCCGACGACGGCATGATGCACGGTGTCGGTATCGACCAGGTTGTCCTTTTGGCCGAGCAATCCGATCGTGGTGTCGCGGCGGTGCGTCACGCGGCCGTCGTCGGGCTCCAGCGTGCCGGCGAGCACACTCAGCAGCGTCGACTTGCCGTCGCCGTTTTTACCGACGATGCCAATGCGGTCGCCCTCGCCCACGCCGAGCGTCACGCTATCGAAAATATGCTTGGTGGGAAACTCTAGGCTAACGGAATCGCATCCCAAAAGAATCGCCATATGCCCTGCTCCTTCGTAGAAATTCAACGTTGTCCATGATAGCAGCGAAAAGGCGGGCCGCACACGACACAAAAAGGCAGGCCATCTCCCGCAAGAGATGACCCGCCTCTCCAATCAGTCCCGCGGCAACCGTGGCCGCCGCGGGCCTCAAGCATGTCCCGGACTAGGAGAACATGCCGGTGAGGTAATCATTCAGCCGCTTATCCTTGGGCCGTTGGAAAATCTCGTCGGTCTCGTCGTACTCGACCATATCGCCCATGTAGAAGAACGCCGTGCGGTTGGACACGCGCGACGCCTGCTCCATGTTGTGCGTCACGATGACGATGGCACGATCGGTAACGATCGATGACATCAGG
>CAJMPE010000037.1 GCA_905215275.1 uncultured bacterium
CAGCAGAGGACATCAAGATTAAGGTCGGCTCTGCTGTGCCGCTCAAGGACGAGCTCGACGTCGAGGTCAACGGCCGCGACGTTATCACGGGCCTGCCCAAGACCGTGCGCATTGAGAGCGAGGAGATTCGTCGCGCGCTTAACAAGCCGCTCGACGAGATGGCCAAGGCCGTTAAGGACGCTCTGGACGCCACGCCGCCCGATCTTGCCTCGGACCTTATGTACTACGGCATTCTGCTGACCGGCGGCGGTGCGCTGCTGCGCGGTCTCGACGTGCGCCTGCGCGACGAGACCGGCGTTTCGGTCAACGTCAGCCCCACGGCGCTCGATAACGTCGTAAACGGCTGCGCCCGCGTGCTCGAGGCCAACGCCTTTGACGGTGGCTTCGTCCAAACCAATGCTTAATTTCCAAAAGGTGGATTCCATTTGGCACGATCTTCGGGTTTCTCTCCAAATCTGAATACCAAGCGACAATCAACGGGTATGCGCCCGTTGATTGTTTTCAGCCTGATTTCGGTGTTGCTGCTCACGTTTTATATCCGTGAGGGCGAGGCCGGGCCGATTCATGCCGTGCGCTCGGGTGTGACAACGATTACCTCGCCGGTGCGCTTTTTGGGCTCGGCCGTGGCGGCTCCCTTCAACGCGATTGGCAACGTGTTCTCCAACCTCACGGCTTCGCAGGAGTCGCTCGATGACCTCAAGAAGCAAAACGAGGTGCTGACCTCTAAGGTCGCCGAGCTTTCCGAGGCTCAAAAGACTGCCGAGCGCCTGGAGGGCCTGGTCGGGCTGCAATCGACCTACAACCTCAAGTCGACCGCTGCTCGTATCGTCGGTGCGTCGGGCGATGCCTGGACCTCGACCGTTACCATCGACAAGGGCTCTGCCGACGGTCTTACCATCAACATGCCCGTGACGAGTTCTGCTGGTGTCATCGGCCAGATTATCGAGGTATCGGCCAAGACCTCTACCGTGCGCCTAATTGGCGACGAGAACTCGGGCGTGTCGGCTATGGTGCAGGACACGCGCGCCCAGGGTATGCTGCAGGGCCAGCCCGATGGCACCCTGCGCCTTGAGTACGTGAGCGTCGACTCTGACGTCAAAGTGGGCGACATCATCGTGACCTCTGGCATCGGCGGCGTGTTCCCCAAGGGCCTGCCGCTCGGCACCGTTTCCTCGGTGGAGAAGTCGGCCAACGATGTGTATTACACCATCGTCGTACGTGCCCAGACCACGGCAGAGAATAACGAGGAGGTGCTCGTCATCACCTCGCTAACCGACGAGCAGTCGGCTTCGGACGAGGACGTGAGCTCTGCTAACAGCACGCCGCAGGGCACCTCGCGCGATGCTGCGACCAAGGAGAAGGACGAGAGCTCGGATGACAGTTCCGACACGTCCGAGACGACCGATTCCGGCTCGAGCGAATAGGGGGCATGTCCATGGATCTACACGAGCAGGGGGCGAGCTCCCGCACGTTTGTAATCGCCGCGATTGTGTGCGTGCTGTTGCAGGCAGGCCTGGCGCCGCAGATCTCCATTGCGGGCGGTCGCGTCAACTTTATGATTATCCTGGTGTGCCTGAGCGTGTTCTCGGGCGATCCCACGCGGGCTGTCGTCTGCGGTTTTTGCAGCGGCCTGTTCTATGATCTTTCTGCTGCCGTGCCGGTGGGCGTTATGTCGCTACTGTTGACGGTAGGCAGTTTTGCCCTGGTGCACAGCGCGGCTGGTCAGACGGGCGGCTCCCCGAGCGCGCGCGGTATTACCGTGGGCGCCTTCGCGCTTGCCATCAACGTGGTCTACAGCATCATCTTGCTGTTTATGGGTTTGGAGACGAGCTTTGTGGTGGCTGTTTTTGGCCATGCGCTGCCGTCTTCGATCCTGACGGGTCTGGTTGCCATTCCGTTTTTGATGTCCGGTGTCGTGCCGCAGTCCGGTTACGGATTCTCCGCACGCGGTGGTCATCAGACGGGTATGCGCTTCAAGCCCAAGACTCGCAAACTCAAATAGGGGAGGCCCGTAGATGTCTTCCCAGATGACGGTTATCATCGCCGGTATCGTGCTGGTCGTGGCCATTGTGGTCGCGCTGGTCATCATGCGCCGCGGCGATTCCCGTTTTACCTACGATACGCAGCATGGAACGGCCCCGCGCGCCACCGAGGGCGAGGGCAATACCGCCGCGACCGCCTTCAAGGGTCGCTTCTCCATCCTCACCGCCGGCGTGGGCGCGATGTTTGCCGCGCTCGCCGTCAAGCTGTGGGGTATGCAGATGGTCTCGTCGGACTACTACGACAAGCAGGCCAAGAGCAACCAGACCCGTACCGTCACCACGCCGGCTGTGCGCGGGCGAATCCTTGATCGCAATGGCGTGGCACTTGTGCAAAACCGTCCGTCACTTGCCGTTGTCGCCTATCGCGACCTGGCCGATGACACCGTGCTGGTGCATCACCTCGCGAATGTGCTCGGCATGCCCTACGTCGCGGTTTTGCGCAACATTCAGGACAATTCCGAGGGCGCCCAGAGCCTGCATACCATAGCGACGGACGTGCGCCGCTCCACGGTTGCCTATATCAAGGAACATGCCGGCGAGTTCCCGGGCGTGAAGATTGCCGAGCGCACCGAGCGCCAGTACCCGTACGGCGAGACGGCTTGTCACATTTTGGGCTATACCGGCACCATTACCTCCGAGCAGCTCGAGGCGCAGAACAAGAAGGCTTCGGGCGATAACGATAGCGCCGCCGGTCAGATTACGTACCAATCGGGTGATATCGTGGGGCAGGCGGGCGTCGAGAGCTACTACGAGAACTTGCTGCAGGGTATTCGCGGCGAGCAGACGGTGAAGGTCGATGCTTCGGGCAATGTGACCGGTCAGGCCGGCGCCGTGCCCGCGAAGGCCGGCTCCGACATTAAGCTCACACTTGACCTCAAGATTCAGCAAGCCTGCGAGACGGCGCTTGCAAGTGCCATTGAGCTCGCTAAGACCACAGGCCACAGCGACGCCGGCAACGGTGCCGTGGTGTGCCTCGACCCCAATAACGGCGAGATTCTGGGCATGGCCAGCGAGCCCAAGTTCGATCCTTCGGTGTTTATCGGCGGCGTCTCCAACGATGTTTGGACCGAGCTCAACGATGACGAGGGTTCGCATCCGCTGCTCAACCGCGCCATTAGCGGCCAGTACATGTCGGCTTCGACCATTAAGCCGCTCTCGGCCTTGGCGGGCCTTGAGTTTGGAACGTACACGTCGAGTCAGACGACCAACTGCACGGGATATTGGACCGGCTTGGGCAAATCTTGGGGAAAATACTGCTGGCTGCACTCCGGCCACGGCACGATGACGCTGCAGTCCGGTATCGCCAATTCGTGCGACCCCGTGTTCTACGACATGGGCAAGGCGTTCTTCTATGACGAGCAACATCCCGAGGGCCTGCAGGAGGTCTTTCGTCGCTGGGGCCTAGGCAAGACTTGCGGTATCGATCTGCCGAGTGAGGGCGCGGGCCGTATTCCCGATGCCGAGTGGAAAGAGTCGTACTTCACCGACGCCTCTGCCGAGGACCGCAAGTGGAATGCCGGCGATATGACCAACATTGCCATCGGCCAGGGCGACATCCTGGTGACGCCCCTGCAGATGGCGTGCGCCTATATGGGTCTTGCCAACGGCGGTAAACAGTACGTGCCTCACGTGTTTTTGTCCGCCGTGTCGCGCGATGGCGACGGCGATGCCTATAAGTACAACGGCAAGGGCAAGAAGAAGCGCCTGGAGGCTAAGATCAACAGCGATTCGGATTTGACTCTTGTTCGCAATGGCATGCACGACGTGATTTACACGGCATCGACGTCCTTGGCGGCTCACTTTGGCACCCTGACGCCGCAGGTATACGGCAAGTCGGGCACGGGCGAGAAAAGCGGCGAGGACGAATACGCGTGGTTCTGCGCCTATGCCCCTGCTGACGATCCTAAGTACGTGATTGCCACCATCTTGGAGCAAGGCGGTGGCGGCTCAGATACCGCGATGCATGTTGTGCGCGATGTACTCGGCGTGATTTATGACGAGCCCGATACCTCTTCGGCCTCGGGCGATTCCTCGGTTCGATAGGAGGTTGCGATGGACTTTTCGCCGGCGGACCTGTTCCGCTCAACCAAAACCGGTTCTCGCAGCAGCCTGGACCGCGTCAACAAGCAACTTTCGGCCTCGCGTAGCACGTTTCGCCAAAAGGTGCATATCGGTGTGCTGCTGGCTACCGTCGCGCTCGTTGCCTATGGCGCCATCATCATTTGGTCGGCTTCGCAGTTTAAGGCCGATGCCTCGTTTTCGCGCCACCTGCTGGGCATTGGCATTGGCGCGGTGCTGGCGGTGCTCGTCTGGCGCACCGACCTGCGTGGAATTTCCAATTTCTCGACGGCGCTGCTCGTCATTGACCTTATTGTGATCTTCTCGCCCAAGATTCCGGGACTGTCCTATACGGGCGGTCTGGGCATGACGGGCTGGATCAAGATCCCCGGTATCGGCCTGACCTTCCAGCCCGTTGAGCTCGCCAAGCTCATCACCATCTTCTTTATGGCCACGCTTGGCTCGCAGTACAACGGGCGTATCGATACCGTCCGCGACTACATTAAGCTCTGCGGCATGCTGTCCATTCCGTTTTTGGCCGTCGTCGCCATGGGCGACCTGGGCTCGGGCCTAGTCGTGCTGGTGTCGGGCGCAATCGTCATCTGCATGAGCGGTGCGCGCCGCGAATGGGTGCTGTCGACCTTGGCCCTGCTGGTTGGTTTGATTGCGCTCATCTTGGCGCTCGACTCGGTCTTTGATTCGCTCCTTGGCCACGATGTGCTTATCAAGCAGTATCAGATGAACCGTCTGACCGTCTTCATCGACCCCGACAAAGCCGATTCGGATGATGCCTACAACCTGCAACAGTCGCTCATTGCCGTCGGCTCGGGTGGCTTCTTTGGTAAGGGTTTGGGCCACGCGACGCAGTCGGCCGGTGGCTTTCTGCCCGAGTTCCACACAGACTTCGTCTTCGCCTTCCTGTCCGAGACGTTCGGCTTCTGCGGTTCCTTTTTGCTCCTGTGCCTCTACGTGCTGCTGATTTTCTCGACGATCCGCGTTGCCTTTAAGTGCGAGTCACTGTTCTTGCGCCTATCGTGCGTGGGTATCGTTGGCATGTGGGCGTTCCAAACCTTCGAGAACATCGGCATGTGCATTGGCATGATGCCGATTACCGGTATTCCGCTGCCGTTTATTAGTTTTGGTTCGTCGTCGATGATGATTCAGTTGCTAACGGTGGGTATCGTACAATCCATATGGCGGCATCGTTCGGGCGCCGCGTAACCGCTGGAGGGGTTTGTCATGAAGATTCCCGTAGATAAGTTGACCAGCGCTTTTAAGATGGGCGCGTCTGTTAAGAAGGATTCCGATACACCGGTGCGTGTCTCGGTTTACCTTGATTCGACTGCGTCTCGCTTTTTGGTCGAGACGGTGCGCGATGCCTTTGTGCCGCAGACGACTTCGGGCATTGTGCGTGTTGATCGCCTGGGGGAGGACCGTATCGTTCCCAAGGCCGATACCGACGTGGTGTTGGTCCTCTCGTGCGGATCTGACCGCTTGGAGAGTGCTGTGCAGGAGCTCGTGATTGCCGGCGCGCCCGTGTGCGTGCTTGCCGAGTCTGCCGTCGAGGTGCCGTTCGTTGAGGAATCTACGCCCATGCTCGGCGTGGTGGCGGCGACCGATAAGACCTATCTGCTCGAGACGCTTGCCCGCTGGATCCTCGATCGTACGGACAAGGAGACGGCTTTTGCCGCCAACTTTGCCTTTATGCGCATCGCGGCGGCAAATCGCATCATTACCTCGTGCGCGCTCACCAACATGGCGACGGGCGCCCTGGTGTTTTTGCCGGGTGCCGACTATCCCGTGATGGCTCTGGCTCAGGTGGGCATGCTCTTTGAGCTGGCGGCCATCTTTGGGCGCGGCATTAAGCCCGAGCGCGGCTACGAGGTCGCGGGCGTGCTTGCCGGCGGTCTGGTGATTCGCGCCGTCACCCGCGCATTGGTGAAGCAGACGCCGCACATTGGCTTTGTCGTAAAGGCGCTTACCGCCGCCGCGGGTACCTATGGCATGGGTCGCGCGCTCGTGTCGCTCTACGAGCGCGATGTGGACTACAGCCGTGCCAATGAGGTTGTCAGCGCCACGTTCTCGCGCGTTCGCGACCTGGTGACCACGGTCGCCGGTGCCACCCGTCCTATGAGTCCTTTCGAGGATGCATCCGATCTCGCTGCTTAGGGGTTTCTTTTGCGCGTTCCATACCAAGACTGTTTTCATCTGATCGAGCCGTTGCTCGCCAAGGTCGAAAAGCCGAGTCGCTATATCGATCACGAGTGGGGCACGCTCTCAAAGGCCGATGCCGACTATCGCTGCTGCATGATCTATCCGGACGTGTATGAGGTCGGTCTGCCCAACCAAGGCATCGCCATTCTCTACAACATCCTCAATCAGGCCGAGGGCATTTCCTGCGAGCGCGGCTACGTGCCGTGGCCCGATATGGGCGATGCCATGCGCGAGGCGGGGATTCCGCTGCTGTCGCTCGAGGGTGCAGCGCCCGTGGCCTCGTTCGACATCGTCGGCATGCACGTGCCGCACGAGATGGCCGTGACGAACTTCCTCGAAGCGCTCGATCTCGCCGGCATTCCGCTGTTGGCGGCCGACCGTACCGAGGACGATCCCATCATCGTCGCCGGTGGTCCCTCGGTGTATAACCCCGAGCCGTACGCGGCATTCTTCGATGCCATCCTCATTGGCGAGGGCGAGGAGTCGCTGCTCGAGATCTGCCAGCTGCATCGCCGCCTGCGCGACGAGGTCGTCTCGCGCGCTCAGATTGTCGAGCAGCTCGCGACGGTCGCTGGTACCTATGTGCCGTCCCTGTATGAGGTGCGTCATGACGAGCCTTGCTCGCCGCATGGCTACACCGTGCCGCGCGAGGGCAAGGACGTCCCGCCGGTAGTCTACAAGCGCGTCGTCGAGGACTTTGGTGCCACCAATCCGCTTTCTCAATCGTGCGTGCCGTATGCGCAGCTCGTCCACGATCGCCTGTCTATCGAGATCCTGCGCGGCTGCGCCCGCGGCTGTCGTTTTTGCCAGGCCGGCATGACATATCGTCCGGTGCGCGAGCGTTCGGCCGACCAGATTGTGTCATCGGTGATCCAGGGCTTGGAAAAGACTGGCTATGACGAGGTGTCGCTTACCTCGCTTTCGACGACCGACCACTCCTGTATCCGCGACGTGCTCGGTAGGCTCAACCGTCGTCTGGAGGACACGGGTATTCGCGTGTCCATTCCGTCGCAGCGCTTGGATTCGTTTGGCGTTGACATGGCCGAGTCGGTTGCCGGCGAAAAGAAGGGCGGCCTGACGTTTGCGCCCGAGGCGGGCAGCCAGCGTATGCGCGACATCATCAACAAGAACGTGACCGAGGAGGACTTGGATCGCGCGGCCAAGGCGGCCTTCGAGGCCGGCTGGAACCGCATGAAGCTCTACTTCATGATGGGCCTTCCCGGCGAGCGCGACGAGGATATCGTGGCCATCGCCAATCTGGCCGATCACGTGCTGGAGCTCGGCCGCTCCGTGGTGCCCAAGGCACGCCGCGGGTCTATCTCGGTGTCTATCTCTGTTTCGGTGTTCATCCCCAAGGCGGCAACGCCTTTCCAGTGGTGCCCGCAGCTCGATTACGACGACGTTAAGCGCCGCCAGAAGCTGCTCATCACGAGCGTGCGCAACCGTGCCGTTCGCGTGCACTACCACGATGCCGAGACCTCGCTTGTCGAGGCTGCGCTCTCCCGTGCCGGTCGCGATATGACGCCGGTCATCATCGATGCCTGGCGTGCGGGCTCGCGCTTCGACGCCTGGGTGGAGCACTTCTCGCTCGACAACTGGAAGGAGGCCGCTGCCAAAAACGGCATCGACCTCAACGAACTGGTGCACTTGCCCTACGAGCTGGACTGGCGCCTGCCCTGGGAGCACGTGAGCCCCGGCTGCTCGCGCGGCTTCCTCGAGCGCGAATACCGCCGTTCGCTCGAGGGCGTCACGACGCCAGATTGCACTCGCACGTCGTGTACCGGCTGCGGAATCTGTCCCACGCTCCACGCCAAGAACGTATTGATGGGTGATCGCGCATGAGTGAGCGCTTGACCGACAATCCCACGCTCTTTAGGCTGCGCGTTCGCTACGGCAAGCGTGATCGCCTTAAGTACCTGGGCCATCTGGAACTGATCCATACCATTGAGCGCATCGTGCGCCGTGCGGGCCTGCCCTATGCCGTGACGCAGGGCTTCTCGCCGCATATGCGCGTGGGCTTTTCGTCGGCGCTGCCCGTGGGCACGTCGTCGACCTGCGAGTGGTATGACCTGTTTATGACCGAGTTCGTCGCGCTCGACGAGGCCTTTGAGCGCCTGGCCGCCGCATCGCCTGCCGATTTGGCGCCTATCGAAGCCGCCTACATCGACGTGCGCACGCCGGCGCTGACGGCTCAGCTTACGCGTCTGTCGTACCGCATCGACTTGCACCTGGACCCCGAGGCCCCCGTGAGCGCCGACGAGGTGCGCGCTGCGATCGACACGCTGCGCGCGGGTCATGGCATTGACTATGCGCGCGGCAAAAAGAGCAAGCGTCTTGATCTGGACCATACGCTCGTTGGCTATGAGCTTGTGGCGGGGGAGTGTGAGGACCATCTGGTGCTCATGCTCGACACCCATGCCGACAACGAGGGCTCCATGCGTCCGGAGATTTTGCTTTCCGCTGCTGATGTTTTGTTGCAGGGCTTGACCCCGGGCGTCGATGCACCTATTGTTTCCACCGGTATGCAAGACCTCGTGACCATCTGCTCCTACGATGTCGAGCGTCAGAATCAAGCATGCGAGGACGACGAGGGCCGACTCGTCAGCCCCATACCTGTGCGAACTTGTGGATTTGCTCCACATACTCGTTGACGGGGGTATTATCGCCTGCTACTATATTCGGCTGTTGCACTAACTGATGCATGAAGGGCAAGTAAACATGTACGCAATCGTTAACACGGGCGGCAAGCAGTACAAGGTCGCCACCGACGATGTCATCACCGTCGAGAAGATCGAGGGCAATGAGGGCGACAAGGTCACCCTGCCGGTCATCTTCCTCAACGATGGTAAGAAGATCGTCACCGATCCCGACAAGCTGGCCAAGGCCAAGGTTACCGCTCAGATCGTTGAGCAGTTCAAGGGCGAGAAGCAGCTGGTCTTCAAGTTCCACAAGCGTAAGCGCTATCGCCGTCTGAAGGGTCACCGTCAGCAGCTCACCAAGCTGAAGATCGTGAAGGTCCAGGCTACATCCCGCGCCAAGAAGGCTGTCAAGGCAGAGGCCGAGGCTGTTGCCGAGGCTCCCGTCGCCGAGTAGATTACACTCGTAACGAAAGAGTAGGTATACACAATGGCACACAAAAAAGGACTCGGTTCCTCCCGTAATGGCCGTGACTCCCGCGGTCAGCGCCTTGGCACGAAGCGCTTCGCCGGCCAGACGGTAACCACGGGCACGATTCTCGTCCGTCAGCACGGCACGCACATCCACCCGGGTGAGAACGTTGGCCGTGGCAAGGACGACACGCTGTTCGCGCTGGTCGACGGTACCGTTGAGTTCCACAAGGGTATCAAGCACAGGGTCAGCGTACGCCCGCTCGCGAACGCGTAATTCACCCTTCATAGAGCACATATGTGGGAGGCACTTGAGTTTTAGGATTCAAGGGTCTCCCTCTTTTTTGTAGGAGGCGATTCTGTTGTCACAGTTCACCGATATCAGCCGCATTAACGTGTGCGGCGGCGACGGCGGTGCCGGATGCATGTCGTTTAGGCGCGAGGCATTTGTCCCCAAGGGTGGCCCCGATGGCGGCGACGGCGGTCGTGGCGGCAATGTCGTCATCCAGGCCGATGCTCAGCTTTCCTCGTTGATCGATTATCGCTTTAAGCATCACTTTCGTGCCGAGCGCGGTACGCACGGCCAGGGTGCCCGTCGCAACGGCAAAAGCGGTGAGGACCTGATTTTGAAAGTCCCCATGGGCACCGTAGTCCGCGAGCTCGATCCCGAGACGCAGACCCCGATGTTCGAGATTGCCGACCTGGTGCACGATGGCGAGCGCGTTGTCGTGGCGCCCGGCGGTGCCGGTGGTCTGGGCAATACGCACTTTGTGACGTCCGTGCGCCGCGCGCCCGCGTTCGCTCAGCTGGGCGAGCCGGCCGAGGAGCACTGGATTGAGCTCGAGATGAAGCTCATGGCCGATGCCGCGCTCGTGGGTTTCCCCTCGGTGGGCAAATCCTCGCTTATCGCGCGCATGAGTGCCGCCCGGCCCAAGATCGCCGACTATCCGTTTACCACGCTCGTGCCCAACCTGGGTATGGTGCGTGCCGGCGAGTACTCCTATGTCGTTGCCGACGTCCCCGGCCTTATCGAGGGTGCGAGCGAGGGCAAGGGCCTGGGTCATCAGTTCCTGCGCCACATCGAGCGCACGGCACTCATCATGCATGTCGTCGATATGACGGGCGGTTTTGAGGATCGCGATCCGGTCGAGGACTATCGCATCATCAACCGCGAGCTCGAGCAATATGGCGCCGAGCTTTCGGAGCGCCCGCAGATCGTTGTCGCCAACAAGTGCGATGCGCCGGGCACGGCTGATAAGATTGCCGACCTCAAACGCGCCGCGCTCGACGATGGACATATGTTCTTTGCCGTGTCTGCTGTGACGGGCGCCGGCCTCAACACGCTAATGCTTGCCGTGGGCGAGCAGGTGGCTAAGCTGCGCGCCGAGTTGGCTGTTTCCGATGAGCCGGTTGACCTGCGCGACGATGAGTGGGAGCGCCGTCGCCTGCAGCGTGAGAAGCGTTTCCGCATTGTTCAGGAAGAGCCTCATGCCTTCCGCGTGGTCGGTCGCGCCATCGAGCGTATGGTCATCCAGACCGACTGGGAAAACGAGGAAGCCGTCATCTACCTGCAGCATAAGTTTGCGCGCATGGGTGTTGACGACGCGCTCGAGAAGGCCGGCTGCCGTGCGGGCGACGAGGTACGCATTTGCCAGCGCGCCTTTGACTTTGAGGGCGCCGAGGACTTCTCGGAGTACGAGGAGGATCTCGAGGACGCAGGCGTTGAGGTTATTGACGTAGCGGCCGAGGGTGCGGATGCGGCTGATGCCACCGAGGGCTCCGAAGGCACTACCGAAGTCGACGTTGTTGAGATCCCGGAGGGCGAGTAAGTCATGTCGCTGCGCGGTGGAATTGGTCTGCCTGAGCTGCCTATCAAGGATGGGCAGGAGTTTCGGCTTGGCATTATGGGTGGCACCTTCGACCCGATTCATTACGGGCACTTGGTTACCGCTGAGCAGGCGCGCGAGTCGCTCGACTTGGACGCCGTGCTCTTTATGCCGGCCGGCTCTCCCGCCTTTAAGCTCGACAAACCGGTGACGCCTGCCGAGGACCGTTATGCCATGACGGTTCTCGCCACCGCTGCGAATCCGGCTTTTTTGGCGAGCCGATTTGAGATCGACCGTCCTGGCGTGACCTATACGGCCGATACACTTCATGCCCTTCGCGACTTTTACCCGCCTCAGGTAAAGCTCTACTTTATTACGGGTGCCGATGCGATTATCGATATTGTGACCTGGCACAATGCTGGTGAGATTGCCGAACTGGCAACCTTTATTGCTGCGACACGTCCCGGCTTTGACATCGATACTGCTCGCGCGCGAATCAAAGAGTCGGGCCTGCCGTTTGACGTGCGTTATATCCAGATTCCGGCGCTGGCGATCAGCTCGACCAACATTCGCAAGCGAGTTGCCCGTGGCATGAGCGTGCGCTATCTTACGAGCGAGTCCGTTCTCGGCTATATTCGCAAACGCGGGTTGTATGCCGATCTGGGTCAAGAAGATTTTGAGTGATGGGGGTCTACGTTGTCGGTAGAGGATCAGTTTGAGGGCGATGAGCGCGTGCTGCTCAAGCGCATTCAAGAGCTGCTCGATGTGCGTATGAAGGATAAGCGCAAGCGCTACATGCATTCGCTGGGTGTTGCAGAGACCGCGCTTCATCTGGCCGAGGTGTATGGTGTCGACCGCTTTGATGCCGCCGCCGCCGGTCTGATTCACGACTGGGATAAGGTACTCTCCGACGACGAGCTGGTCACGCGCGCTCTGCATTATGGCATTAAGATTGCCGGCTCTCCGTCTGCCGCGACGCCGCTTTTGCATGGCCCGGTTGCCGCCTATGAGCTTCCGCAGCTATTTCCCGAGCTATCGCCGGCCGTTTTCCAGGCTGTCGACCGTCACACCGTGGGCGCCTGCGACATGACGCCGCTCGATATGGTGGTCTTTGTTGCCGATGCCATCGAACCCAACCGCCATGGTGATTATGCCCACGCGCTGCGCAAGATGGTGGGGGAGTCGACGCTTGACGAGTTGTTCTTCTCCTGTTTTGCGCAGGGTCTGGTCTACGTGATCCAGTCCGGGCGCTATCTTTATCCCACGGCTATTACGATTTACAACCATTACGCCCAGCTACGCTAGCTCGGGTGCGTCTAGAAAGAGGTATTCCATGGCCGACGAGACCATGACCGACGAGCAGATTCTTGAAGGTGTGGAGCACAAGAGCTTCGTTGCCACGTCCGACCGTACCGCCGCCTCGCTGTCCACGAGCGGTGTCGCCGCCGAGGATGTCGCCCGCGCCGCCGCGCAGGCTGCCTACGACAAGAAGGGCGAGGACGTTCAGGTGCTCGACCTGACTGAGCTCTCCGACGTGTGCGACTACTTTGTGCTCGCCACCGGTACCAACAACCGTCAGGTCGATTCTATCGTCGACGAGATCGAGGAGAAGGTCGCCGAGGCTTGCGGTGAGCACCCGTTCTCCATCGAGGGCCGCGAGCAGAAGACCTGGATGCTCATGGACTACGGCTCGGTCGTCGTCCACGTCTTCACCCCCGAGGCCCGCGACTTCTATCGTCTCGAGAAGCTCTGGGGCGACGCTCCCCAGCTTCCCCTCAACCTCCTCTAGGACCCTATTTGGGCTGGGGCTTCTCTAGAACTACCCTCTACCGTTCGCCGGACAGTTGCACTACCTGCAGCTGCCCGGCTTTTTTGCTCAAAGGCGGTTAATCGTTGAAGCGGGATTGGCGGG
>CAJMPE010000038.1 GCA_905215275.1 uncultured bacterium
CGAGCTCCCATTTAATGGAGCTCATGCCCAGACGGTCGGCCAGGGGCGCATACACGTCCATGGTCTCGCGAGCCTTAAACAGGCGACGGTCCTCGCGAAGGGCCGCCAGCGTACGCATGTTATGCAGACGGTCGGCAAGCTTAACGATAATGACGCGGATGTCCTTAGACATGGCGAGGAACATCTTGCGCAGCGTAAGCGCCTGCTTCTCGTCCATGCTGTCGACTTCGATGTTGGTGAGCTTGGTCACGCCATCGACGAGCTCGGCCACCGTATCGCCAAACAGGCCGGAAACATCGGCAAGCGAGGTCTCGGTATCCTCGACGGTATCGTGCAGCAGCGCGGCGCACACCACATCGCAGTCCATCTTGAGATCGGCCAAGATGATGGCCACCTCGACGGGATGGTTGATGTACATCTCACCCGACCGCCGCTTTTGGTTGCAGTGCTTCTCGGCGGCAAAGCAGTAGGCCTGCTCCACCTTGGAGAAGTCGTCCTCATTCATATATTTGAGGCACAGGCGCTCCAGCTTGTCGTAGCTGTCCGCCATAATCTCGGGCGGCAGCTCATCGGCATGCTTATAATGCTCCATCTCCGAGAACGGCTGGAGGGTGGAATCATGGGCTGTACGGGCTGCGGCATCCATCGAGGTCCCCTTCCCCTAGGCCCGCGGTACGATCGGGCGGTTAACTTTGGCTAGCATATCAGAAGCGCACGAATCGAGCGCCCAGCTCCGGAAAGCCGAGAACTCCATGCGCGAGCGCAAGCCCTCCAAATAGCGGATTGACCTGCTCAATTGCACACGGCCGGGGTTTTCTGCCATCGCGATGCGACGGGTGTCGTCAAACCCCGAAACGCGACAGAAACCAAGCTCTTCAAAGATTCCCAGACCGCTTGCCACCGAGCGCTCGTCGACCGGCGTGCGGGCATCGATGGCGAGGCACATCTGCGCGATGTCGATATCGCTCGCACTAAACGAGTCATCTCCGGTCTTGCCGCGGTTGGAGCGCCACATAGTCTGCAGCGCTCGATAGAGCGTGACGAGCTCGTCGCGCTCGGGCGCGTAGCAGTCGAGCAGGCGCTCGTTAATGCGAGCGTCACGCGACGAATAGAGCAAGTGAATCACGGCAGGTTGGCCGTCGCGACCGGCGCGTCCGCTCATCTGGTTAAATTCAATGCTGCCAAACGGCATGTGGTAGAGCACGACATGGCGAATATCGGGCAGGTTGACGCCCTCACCAAAGGCAGAGGTCGAAACGATGCAGCTGAGGCTTCCGTCACGAAACGCTTCCTCAACACGGCGACGATCGGAGCGCGCAAGCCCCGCGTTATAGAACGCGATGCGGGTCGCGCAATCGGGCACCCGCTTGCGCAGCGTCTTGGCAAGCGCCACGGACTGATCACGCGAGTTGACGTAGATGACGGTCTTCTCCCCCGTAGCGACGATTGACACCAGGCGGTTCTCGCGGCTCGCAAGATCTCGGTCATCCTCGAGCTGCAAGTTCTCGCGCACCGTCTCGTCGACCACCGTGCGGGTAATCGGTAGCACGCGGGCGAGCTCGGCCACAACCGGAGCCGTTGCGGTGGCAGTCGCGGCCAGAACGACCGGGTCGCCCAGGGCCTTGAGGATATCGGGCATGTCGAGATAGGCGCTGCGGTCGCCGCCCTTGGCAAGACCGGCATGATGCGCCTCATCGATAACGACAAAACCGATGCGCCCCGAACGCGCAAAGCGGTCGCGGTGAATGGACAGGAACTCGGGCGTCGTGAGCACGATGCCGGTGCGGCCCGAAGCCAAGCCGGCAAACACGTCATCGCGCGCCGCCTCCACGGTCTCGCCGGTCAGCACGCCCACGCCAATGCCGAGCGCGGCCATCGTCGACGAGAGGTGATAGGCCTGGTCGGCAACGAGCGCGCGCAGCGGATAGACAAAGATGCTCGCACGCCCGCGAAGGACCGCCTCGCGCGCGGCATGCACATGGAAGATGAGCGACTTGCCACGCCCCGTCCCCATAACGGCCAAAACGCTCTGGTGGTCTGCGAGCGCGTCGAGCGCCTCGGCCTGCGCGCGGTGCGGCTGGTTCGAGCCGATAAAGCTATGAATAAGCGAGCGCGTCAGCTCGGTATAGGAAAGCTGGGCGAGCGTTTGGCGCTTGCGGGACTCCAGACGAAGACCGACGTCCGCAGGCTCCATGCCGCGGCGAAGCTCACATGCCGGGTCATCAACGCTGGGAGCCGTGGTATCGCGGACCAAGACATCCTTGATCATGAGCTTTGGCTTTACGCGACCTTGCCAATGCTCGGCCACGGCCTCGAACACCAAATCGACGGCGCTATCGCAATTGATGAGCTTATCGATCTGCGGCACGCGGAACATAATGGCCGGCACGCTCGCGGCGCCATCGGTCGCCACGAAGCGCATGTGCTCGCCGGTTTTGCCCACCACAGCGCGATCGCACATTGTCACGCCCTCGGCAGCCAGAAGCGGCACCTTGTTGCCCTGGCCAAACGGCTCAAGACGGGAGATCTGCTCGATGGTCTCGATATTTAGCTCGGAGAGGTCGACGGTGGCGGCAACCTCGTCAGTGTCCTCAAAGTCCTCGGCGGGAAGCTCCGATAGCACGGCGGAAAGGCGGCGACGGAACTCGTCGAGCTTGGACGCCTCGATGGTCACGCCCACCGCACCCGCATGCCCGCCGCGACGAATCAGCAGATCGGAGCAGCGTTCTACGGCGTCGAACAGGTTAATTTTGCCCACCGAGCGACCCGAGCCGCGTGCAATGCCGTCCTCGATCGAGAACAGCAGCGCCGGCACGTGATAACGGTTGGTCAGGCGGCTCGCCACGATACCCTTGACGCCCTCGTGCCAGCCCTCGCCACCCACGACGATTGCGCGACCGCCATCATAGGTCTCCTCGACCTTTGCCATGGCATCACGTGTGAGCTCCGCCTCGATCTCGCGCCGCTGACGGTTGATCTCCTCGAGCTCGGCCGCCAGCGCGCTTGCCTCGATAGGATCGCGGGCAAGCAGCAGGTCGAGCGCCAGCTTGGGATCGGCCATGCGGCCCGCGGCGTTCAAGCGGGGAATGAGCGAAAACGACAGGCCATCGGCCGTAATGCTAGAGAGGTCGGCCTTGGCGAGCGCGGCCAGCGCGATATAGCCGGGGCGGGCCGTCACGCGCATCTGCTGGATGCCCTCGGCGACCAGCGCGCGGTTCTCGGGCGTCAGCGGCATCATGTCGGACACGGTACCCAGCGCCGCGACCTCAATCAGCGAACGCCAATACGACGGCTTGCCCAGACGCTCGCCCAGAACCTGCACCAGCTTGAGTGCCACGCCGGCACCGGCAAGCTCACGCGAGGGACCCTCGTCCTCGAGCTTAGGGTCGGTCAGGGGCACGCCCTGCGGCACCTGGTCGGAGGGCTCATGATGGTCCGTGACCACCAAATCGATCCCCAGGCTCTCAAGATAGGAGACCTCTTCCTTGGCGGCAATGCCGTTATCGACGGTCACGATCAGGTTGGGTTGGGCGAGCTCGTTGACGCGGTCGAGCGCCGCACGCGACAGGCCGTAGCCCTCGTCAAAGCGATGCGGAATAAACGGCGTGACATCGGCGCCAAACGTGCGCAGCGCCTCGGTCAACAGGCAGGTCGACGTAATACCGTCAACGTCAAAATCGCCAAAGACCGCGATGTGCTCGTGGTTGCGAATAGCGCGCTCGACACGATCGGCAACGACCGACATGCCCGGGATAATGAGTGGGTCGGCCCAGTCGCGATCGAGCGAAGGCGTCAAAAACAGCTGCCCTTCCTCGATGGATGTAATGCCGTGCGCAACCATAATGCGCGCCACCAGCCCGGGTATGCCCAGGCCAGCCGAAAGCTCCTTTTCGAGCTCGGGGTTTTGCTGAGCGACCGCCCAGCGATGCGTCGTCTTAAGCGATGACATAGGCGCCCACCCCCGATAGGGGCAGGTCGCCGCGATACCTCTCACGGTTCATAGCGATGAGTCCTCTGTGTATGCCCGCTTCGGCAGGCAGATCTGTTGAACGGATTTATTATACCGTGCAGCGCGGACGCAAATCGCCGCAGCACGCCGCGGTTTCGGTAAACGATGCCGGTAATAACCTCGAAATATTCGAGCGTTTCTGACGCACGAACGCATGCGAGCGTCTAGCATATCCATTCAAAACGGATTCACGAGCAAAGGGAGTCACAAGAGTATATGAAGCAATGGGTTGGACTGGGCAAGTTTCTCGCGGGGCACATGCAGGTCATCGTTCCGATTTGCGTGGCGCTCGGTGTGCTCTTTCCCCAGCAGATTGGCGTACTCAAGCCTATCGTTCCCGCCCTGTTTGCCTTTATGACGTTTCAGGGTGCGCTCAGCAACACCTTCCACCAGGTAACCGAGGTGTTCCGCCGTCCGCTGCACCTGGTCTTGGCGTTGCTCGTCTCGGCGGTGCTTATCCCTATCGCAGCCTATGCCATGGGATCGTTATTCTTTGGCTCCAATCCCAACCTTGTCTGCGGCATCGTGCTCGAGTACAGCGTACCTGTGGCAGTCACTGCCTTTATGTGGATTAGCATGTTCGGCGGCAACGGCCCGCTCGCGCTCACCATCATCCTGACGTCCTCGGTCATCTCACCTGTGACGATTCCTCTTACGCTCAAGCTCTTGCTGGGCGCCACCGTCTCGATCGATGTGCCGAGCATGATGCAAGACATGGCCTTTATGATCGCCATCCCCGCCGTGCTCGGTATCGTCATTAACGAACTCACGCGCGGCTGGGGTCATGAGAAACTCTCCCCCGCGCTTTCGCCCGCCTGCAAGTTCATGATGATGGGCGTCATCGCGTCCAACTCCACCGCCATGAGCGAGTACGTGCTGCACATGAATGTTGAGCGCTTGGAAGTCGCCCTCTTTATCCTGGCGTTCGCCATCAGTGGCTTTATCATCGGCATCCTGGTCGCACGTGCCCTGCATCTGCCGTATAGCGAGACGACCACCATGTGCTTTACCTGTGGCATGCGTAACATCTCTTCGGGCGCCGTCATCGCCACGCAGTATTTTCCCGGCGAGGTCGTGTTTCCCGTCATGTGTGGCACGCTGTTTCAGCAGGTGCTGGCCTCGATTATCGGGCATCTCTTTGAGCGCCTAACCGGCGAGGAACGCGCCAAACAGCGCAAGCGGGTCAAGGCCGGGCGCGACGCGATGGCACGCTAGACTGTCCGCATTGCGCGGGCGTTAGCCTTGCTATACGAGCGTTTCCAGATGCGCGCATAGGCGCTCAGCATCGACATCGAGCGTTGTCTCGGCATTGACCTGGGCCAAACGATAGCCAACAAAGTAGGGCGAAACCACCCAACGCGGCAGCGCCTTGGCAATGGTCCGGCCGTCCATGTGGTAGAAGAACAAGTTGTACGACTCCGCACGACCGCCGTGATGCTCGTTCAGGATATAGCGCAGAGCTACCTGGATCGCATCGGCGAAGAGGTCCGTCTCGGCTTGGTCTCGCGCGCCATCGCTGGCGGCGATTCCCTGCGGGGCTGAAACATTGATCTCAAAGAACCCCATGATCGGTTCGGTTGAGATGTTGACCGAGATTCTCCCCCGTTGCCAGACATTGATGCCTTCGAAATTGGCGGAAGTCAGCGCCGCATAGCCGTCCCCCTGTTCCAAGCCCACAATCTGCATGTGTGGATGGACGAGGCTGCCGCCCGAAAGCGGGCCTTTGTTCTTGTACATGAGCACACTGCGGTACTGTTGGGAATCGATCATCTGCTGCCAACAGCCCAGGGCAAACCGCATCACATGATGCAGCTCATCTGGTTCATAGGTCACCAGGTCGGCGTCGTGATTGGCCGACTCGATCAATACAGTCTGACGGGTGGCCCGCAAGGTCTTGAACTTATTCTCGAGCCAGATGCAGTCACCATCGCGCCGGATGATATTGGCGAGCCCCTCCGTGTCGCAAAAGGGGCACGCGGTGCCAGGGCGACGGTTATCGTCGGGCTTGCCGTTCGCCTGCTGAACGTCAAATACCAGCGCCACGGGTTATACCTCCAGCGGCACGATCTTGGTGCCATGGAGCTCGGAAACGCCTAGCGCCGCCGCGACCGCGTCGCGATTTGCCGTAGTGATGCCGCCGCCGGGAAGGATGGTCAAACGATCGCCCGCATACTCGATTAAACGAGCCAGGTTTTCGAAGTTGTCCTCGATCGACGTACCGGCCGCACCGCCATGCGTGAGGATGCGCGTAACGCCGCAGTCGGCAAGTGTGTCAATCGCATCGAGCTGAGCCTCGGGCGAGAGCTGATCAAACGCCATGTGGAAGGTGATGTCAAGGGACTCGCGCTTGCACTCCTCGGTCGCGCAGCCCGTAGCCATAACGAGGGCGCCGAGGGTGAGCTCGTCGAGCGCCCAGCCGCCGGCACAGGGCTTGCAGCAGCCAAAGACCAGGCCGTCAACGCCGGCACTCACAGCAAGGCCCAGGTCCATCTCCATCATGCGCAGCTCGTCCTGGTTGTAATGAAAGTCGCCACAACGCGGACGAATCATGCACATCACTCGCGCGTCATGCGCGTGAGCATAGCTGACTGTAGCGCTAATAACGCCGGCGGAAGGCGTGGTGCCACCGACGGCGAGGTTGTCACACAGCTCAATGCGCCCCGCACCGGCCTCGATGGCCGCCGGCACTCGCTCAAAGTTCTCGGCACAAAACTCGTACAGCATAGATAGGCCCCCAAAGACAGCAGATGTTTTCCGACGGGCATTGTCACACATCCCCATGAAGTTGCGGTGGAATAGGGTCTGTTTTGGCCTCTGGAGCCCGTATTCAGTCCCTATTTCACCGCAACTCAAATGACCCCTCGGGGACGGAGGAAAACGGATCATTACGGCTGGCCGAAAAATGTTGCCGATGGTGAATGTTGCGCAACATGGTTCGCGAATCTTAGGCAACCATGGCAGTATCGACATTCGTATCCAGAGGAAAGGATTGCCATGTTTAAGAGCATCCAAAAGAGCGGAAGGATCGCAGCAGTCGCCATCGGCCTGATCGCGGCCCTGTCTCCACTCGCAGCCCCTCCAGCAGCATTAGCCAACGGCAGCGTACCGACGCCCGAGCTGGAGAAGTCATACAGTTTTAAGACCAGCAGCGAGAACTCACTTATCAGCACAAGCGGCAATACTGAGTTCGGCTACCTGTACGATTACGACGACGATGTCAACTTAAAGAGCATAACCCTCGTCAATTTCAATGATGGCAGTTCGAGCCCCATTGCCATCCCTGAGAAAAGCCTTGATTCCGCATACCGCACGCACAGCGATCAACTCATTTGGTTAGATGGCAACAATTTGGTCATATTCTCTCCAGACAACCAAACCCAAACAGTCCATCCCATCTTCTCAAACAAATACACTGACAGCTATGCAAGGGTCTCTGAGGATGGCGAGAGAGCGGCCGTGTGGCACGAAGGCGATGAATCAGAGCTTAAAGAGGTCGAGATTTACGACCTTAAGTCAGACAAGTTAATCAAAGCGTATCAGGCAGAAAAAGATGATTGTAAGTTCATCTGCTCAAATGATATGAGCCGTCTTTATATCTTACAGGCCAATACCGGGAAAGGCGTTGTTGCGCTTAAGGTATTCAATTGCGATACGGGATCAACGGAGCTGAAAACCATTGGCGTAAAAAAGGACGGCAGGTCTTCGGACATTGAATACATTAACCCTAGCTTTAAATCGGAGGACATTTATCTTCAAAGCGACACAGCTCTAATAAAAGCTGACCGCGACGGAAATATGAGTGTTCTTTTTAACGATGACGAACACGCCTCCGGCTGGTTCAGCCCATCGGCATCAACCGATTTATATTTCATTTATATTAAAAAAGGCTCAAATGATCTTTTTGAAGAAGATGAAAATGGGGATTATCACCTGAATGAAAAAGACTCGAACCTCGGTGTTTACGATTGCGCAAGCGATGAGATTCTCAGCTCTATCGCTTTCCCCTTTATCGATGGAGGGCTTGCCGATGTATCGCAAGATGGCAGTACCTTACTCGGAGTAAGCTCAAATGATGACAAATTCACAGCATGCCTCGTCGATACAAATACTGGAGCGAAAAACGAGTTTGACCCACATAAATGTCGTCTAGTATTCCTGTATGGCGATCGCAAGATAATGACAACTTACAACGATGAGGACGACCCTGCGACGGTCCACGTGAACATCTATAAGTCCAATATCCCCCATTCCCTGCCCGAGGATGTGCTGTACTTTGTCCAGATTCACCTGCCATTTGTTATTGGCGGTGGCGTGGCGATCGTCCTCATCATCGGTGGCACGATTGTTGTCCTTTGCATCCGCAAGAAGCGTGCGAAGGCCGCGAACGGTGCGGTAGCTGCAGCGCCCAAACCTCAACGCAAGCAGCGCCGTCGTCAGAAGCGCGCCCAGCAGAACGCCGTGGCACCCGCGACACCGACGATGCCAGCAGCCCCGACCGAGCCCGCCCGCTTCTGCCGTCACTGCGGAACCCCGCTCGTGCCCGAAGCCCAGTTCTGCCCCACGTGCGGACAAAAGGTAGACTAGCGAACAAAACCCAATAGACCCCAACCACCAAGGCCCCGTTCCAAAACACTCCAGAACGGGGCCTATTTTGAGGCAAAGAGTAGCCGTTGGGCACGTTCTTAGGGTTGCTAATTTGGGAAGGTCACGTCGCACGCCCCAATGAAGTTGCGGTGGAATAGGGACTGTTTTGGCGTCTAGAATCCCTATTTAGTCCCTATTTCACCGCAACTTAAAAAGGGGCGCTGACCGGGATAGTCAGCGCCCCTTTGTTGAATGGATTAACCACCAAGATAGGCTTTGCGGACGTTGTCGTCGTGCAGAAGCTCTTGGCCCGTGCCGGTCATGGTAATCTTGCCGGTCTCGAGCACGTAGCCGCGCGTGGCGATCGAGAGCGCCATCTGCGCGTTCTGCTCGACCAGGAGCACCGTGGTGCCGGCCTTGTGCAGGTCCTCGACAATCTGGAAGATCTGCTCAATCAGAATCGGCGCCAGACCCATGGAGGGCTCATCGAGCATGAGCAGCTTGGGGTTACTCATAAGGGCTCGTCCCATAACGAGCATCTGCTGCTCGCCGCCCGAAAGGGTGCCGGCGACCTGGCGACGGCGTTCCTTGAGGCGCGGGAACTGCTCGTAGACACGCTCAAGGCCCGGAGCAACCGTGGACTTGGGCTGCGTGTAGGCGCCCATCTCCAGGTTCTCCTCGACCGTCATCTGCAAAAAGGCGCGACGGCCCTCGGGGACCTGAGCCAGACCCTTACCAACCAGCTTATCGGCGGGCGTATGAGTAATGTCCTCGCCCATAAACTTGATGGACCCGGTCTTGGAGCGCAGCAGGCCCGAGACGGTCTTGAGCGTTGTGGACTTGCCGGCACCGTTCGCACCGATCAGAGCAACGATCTCGCCCTCGTTGACGTTAAAGGAGATGTCCTTGATGGCGTGGATGGCGCCGTACCAGACGTTGATGTTGTAGACGGAAAGCATCGGCTCTGCCATTTAGTTCTCCCCCTTATCTTGCTTGCCCAGATACGCCTCGATAACAGCGTCGTTGTTCTGGATTTCCTCGGCCGTGCCCTTGGCGATGACCTTACCAAAGTTGAGCACGCAGATGCCCTCGCAAATATTCATAACGAGCGACATGTCGTGCTCGATAAGCATGATGGCGATGCCAAAGGTGTCGCGAATCTTAACGATGTTCTCCATGAGCTCCGCGGTCTCGGACGGGTTCATGCCGGCGGCAGGCTCGTCGAGCAGCAGCAGCTTGGGGTTGGTGGCAAGCGCGCGGACGATCTCCAGGCGGCGCTGAGCGCCGTAAGGCAGCGAGCCGGCCTGTTCGTTTGCCAGATGCTCCATATCAAAGATGGACAGCAGCTCCATGGCACGCTCATGGGCGGCCTTCTCGTGCTTCCAGTACGTCGGCAGGCGCAGCACGCCCTCAAAACCGGAATAGCGCTCCTGGTTGTGCAGACCGACCTTGACGTTGTCCTCCACCGTCATGGTGTTGAACAGGCGGATGTTCTGGAACGTACGGGCAATGCCCATGCGGTTGACCTGGTAGACCGACTTGCCCGAAGTGTCCTCACCGTCGAGCAGGATGGTGCCGTGCGTGGGCTGATACACCTTGGTGAGCAGGTTGAAGACCGTGGTCTTACCGGCACCGTTGGGGCCGATCAGACCGGCGATCTCGGTCTTGCCGATAGTCAGGCTAAAGTCGTCGACTGCTTTAAGGCCGCCGAATTCAATGCCCAGGTGGATGCACTCGAGCGCCGGGCGCTCGCCCAGGTCGCGGTCGGGAACGATGGCGCCAGAAGGATACGGGACCATCTTGCCCTTGTTGAACTCAAATTTACTGGGCATCGGCTGCCACCTCCTTCTTGGAAGCAAAGCGGTCCTTGACGCGACCGAAGAATGCCTTGAGCTGCGGGTTGTTGGTAAAGATCATGACCAGGATCAGCACGATGGCGTAGATGAGCATGCGGTAGTCCGAGAACTGACGGAGCAGCTCGGGAAGCACCGTGAGCAGCGCCGCCGCGATGACGGAGCCGCGCATATTGCCCAGACCGCCCAGGACCACGAACACCAGGATGAGAATGGACGTGTTGAAGTCGAACTTGGTGGCGGAGAGCTGCGAGAAGTTACCGCCGAAGAGAGCTCCGGCAGCACCGGCGAGGGCAGCGGAAACCACGAAGGCGATCATGCGGTACTCGGTGACGGAGATGCCTACGGACTCGGCTGCAATCTTGTTATCGCGCACGGCCATAATGGCACGGCCGGTACGGCTGCGAACCAGGTTGAGCACGATCACGAGTGCGACCATGACCAGGATGGCACCGGCGAGGAAGGTCGAGTACGTCGACACGCCCGAGGCGCCCTGGGCGCCCTTGATGATGGCGGTGCCGTCCTCGAGCAGGTGCAGGTCATCGATCGTGGAGTTACCCGTGATGTTAAAGATCACATGCAGGCCGCGGGAATCGACGCCCACGATAAGGCAGGTGACGATCTCTTTGATGATCTCGCCAAAAGCCAGGGTCACGATGGCCAGATAGTCGCCGCTCAGGCGCAGGACCGGGATACCGATCAAGAAGCCCAAGATGGCGGCAGCGATAGCGCCGACCACGATGCTGATGACAAGACGTATTGGATCGGAGGGAACGGCGCTCTCCAGCGCGACGGCGGTGACGATGCCCGTATAGGCGCCGACGCTCATAAAGCCCGCGTGGCCCAGCGACAAGTCGCCCGCGATGCCGACGACGAGGTTAAGGGAGATGGCCATGACAATATAGGCCGTGATGGGAACCAGCTGACCGGCGATCATGCGCGGAATCATGTGGTTAGACTGCATAAAGAACACGATGGCGAACGCCACAAGGCACATGGCGTACGTAACAAAGTCGTGACGCGTCTGCTTGTCTTTAAGAAACTTCATAACGCTCACCTACACCTTCTCGGGGACGTACTTGCCCAAGAGGCCGGCAGGCTTGACGAGCAGGACGATGATCAAAACACCAAAGACGATGGAGTTGGCAAGGCTCGTGGAAATGTAAGCCTGCGCCATCGCCTCGATAATGCCGATGAGAATGCCGCCGACAAAGGCGCCGGGGATGGAGCCGATGCCGCCGAAAACGGCAGCGTCGAAGGCCTTGATGCCAGGCATGGCGCCCGTGGTGGGCTGCAGGACCGGCGAGTAGGAGCACAGGAGCACACCGGCGATGGCAGCAAGGGCGGAGCCGATGGCGAACGTCATCGAGATGGTGCGGTTGACGTTGATGCCCATGAGCTGAGCGGCGGCCTTGTCCTCGGACACGGCGCGCATGGCCTTGCCCATCTTGGTCTTACCTGTAAAGAACATCAAACCGGCCATGATAACTAAGCAGGCGACGATGGTGACGAGCGAGACGGCGCTCACGTTGAACTTGGCCAAGAACTCCGGCACCGGGAAGGCGACGAGCGAAGTGAAGTTCTTGGGCGTGGCGCCCCACAGAAGCTGTGCGGCATTCTGCAGAAAGTAGGACACGCCGATAGCCGTGATCAGAACGGCCAGCGGGCCCGCCTGACGCAGCGGCTTGTATGCCAGACCCTCGATGAGAACACCGAGAACGGTACAGACCACACAAGAAAAAATTACAGATACCCAGCCCGGAAGGCCGAGATACGACGTGGCACAGAACGAGACATAGGCACCGACCATGATGACGTCGCCGTGAGCGAAGTTCAGCATCTTGGCGATACCGTAGACCATGGTGTAACCCAACGCGATGATGGCGTAGACGCTGCCCATGGACAGGCCGTTGACCAGGTATTGGATAAAGACCGTCATGTTCCACATCCCCCTTTCGAATAGGTTTCCAGTTGATGTATGAAACAGGGACGTTACATCGTCCCTAGATACCAAGCAAGCAGGGAAGGCCAAAACCTCCCCTGCTTGGGATCAAAACCGCTCTATGTAAGGCGGCCAATTAGGCCTGTACGTACTTGCCGTCGGTGATGACGTAAGCCGTGGGCTCCTTCTGGACCTGGCCCTTATCGTTCCAGGTAAGCTTGCCGGTCAGACCGTCAACGGTAATCTTGAGCATAGCCTTGGACAGCTTCTCGGCGACCTCGCCGCGGTGCTCGATGTAGTAATAGTTGCTGACGTGCATGAGTTTTGCGGTTTGTTCTTGCAGGGTTTTTACGAGCGCGGGTGCGCAGTGGCCCAGACTAATAACGCCGATGCCGCCAATGAAATCGAGGTATTGTTTGCCTTTGTCATCGGTGAGCGTCATGCCGTTTCCGCTCACGAATTCGACAGGCTTGCGGGCGAAGGTGCCCATCACGTATTTCGATTCAAGTTCTTGTTGCTGTGCGAGGCTCATGGGAGCTCCCTTCTATCGACGCGCGTGTGCGCGTTTGGTTTGTTCCGAATCGTTATCCCAGTTCAGCATTGACATTGGCATCGAGGCGGCTCGCAAGCGCGTCGAGCGGTTGGGCCTGGTAGGTCTCGTCGGGTGTGCTGGGTTTCATCATGGTGCCAACGCCGTGGTCGGTAAGCAATTCGAGCAAAAGCGCATGCGGCATAGTGCCGTTGATGATGTGCGCGGCGGGAATACCCGC
>CAJMPE010000039.1 GCA_905215275.1 uncultured bacterium
TACTGGTGGTGATTGCGGCGGCGATCCTCGTCTATGGCTACAACCAAACGCTGCCCGAAGGCGCGTTTACCGCAGGCTGGATTCCCGGCGCCACCGTTCACGGCATGTCGCTGACGCCCGCGCGCGGCTGGGACCTGGCAACGCTCGCCTATACCGTCGAGCTTGCGCACACCAGCAAGACCTTCCCGCTCGCGCAGGACCTCGTCGCGCTATGGCCTCTCTACCTTGTCGTTGTGGGTTGGCAGGTCATCAGCGTGCTCAACATGCTCGGCGGCGCCCGCCGCGCGCGCCGTACCATGGCACCACTCAACGACCTGGCCTTACGCGTGGACGAGCTCGGCCGTATGCAGCTCTCCGGCGGCAAGATGGAAACGCTGGAGCAGGCCATCGAGCGCGCAAGCGTCGACTCGCCGAGCGTCACCACCGGCGACGCCGACCTGGCGAGCATCGAGGTCGCGCTCAACCGCCTGCTGCGCCAGATGCAAGAGGCCAAGCTGCAGCAGATGCGCTTTGTCAACGACGCGAGTCACGAACTGCGCACGCCCATCGCGGTGATTCAGGGCTACGTAAACATGCTCGACCGCTGGGGCAAAGACGACCCAGACGTGCTGGCAGAGTCCATCGCCTCGCTCAAGGCCGAAAGCGAGCATATGCAGGAGCTCGTGGAACAACTGCTGTTTTTGGCACGCGGAGATGCCGGCCGCACCGTGCTGCGGCGCGTGAATACCAACCTGGCTGCACTGGTCGGCGAGGTATGCGAAGAATCGCAGATGATTGATGCCGCGCACGCGTATCGACTGGCTTTTGATACTGCGTTTGCCAGTGACCCGCGCTGCGACGCATCCGTCGATGTCGCGCTCGTGAAGCAGGCTCTGCGCGTGATCGTGCAAAACGCCGCCAAGTACTCGAGTGCGGGAACGACCGTCACATTTGGCATAACACCCGATGCGGGCATGGGCACGATCGACATAAGTGTTGAGGACGAGGGTATCGGCATGAACCAGGAATCCGCAGCTCACGCGTTTGAACGGTTCTACCGCGCTGACAACGCGCGCGATGCCGGCGCACAGGGTTCGGGCCTGGGGCTCGCTATCGCCAAGTGGATCGTCGACAGCCACGGCGGCGTCATCGGTGTGACCTCGGTCGAAGGGGTCGGCAGCCGCTTTTCGATTCGCCTGCCGCGGTAGGGGCGCCTCTCACGAATCGAAGGTGAATGCTTTTCCGCGAAGTGAACGACCTATTTTGGACCCCCGAAGCATCCGCACTTTTTGGCGCCAAAACCGCAAGAAAAACCTGACAAAACCGCAGGAAACGGCGTCTCCAAAGCGTCGATGCTCTAGGGGTTCGATTTCACTCGTTCACTTCGCGGAAAGCCATTCACCTTCGATTTACGGCAGCCCGTCAGTCACCCTCTCGGTATTAAAAATGGGGCAAGGCCACGCGCCTTACCCCATTTTTTGCTAACTAAAGCAGCTTGTACGCTACTCGCGGCACAGATGCACGGCGAAACCGGCGAACTCGCGCTTAAAGTACACGAGCTTGGTGCCGCCGTCGGGCAGCAGCACGCGCGACTCCTCGTTGACCTCGAGCCCGCGCTCGGCAAACCACTTCTCGGCCGCATCGATGTCGTTGACGGCAAAGCCGATGTGGCCCTTGGTGCCACGACCGTTCTGCTTCATGACCTCGACCAGCGAATCGTTAAAGTACGAAACCGGGGTCTCGATAACGGGCAGGCCCATCATCGTCGAGAACAGCTCCGCGATCTCCAAGGCGTCTGCCGGGTCGGTGGCGTTAATCCCCACATGGGCAACGCGCATCCCAAAGAGCTCGACCGGATTGGCGTTCTGCTCATTCATACAGGTAGCGCCTACTGAGCCATGACGTCGAGGACGGCCTTCTCGGCAGCGACGCGGTTCATGCCGGTCATGAAGGGCACGCCGCTCACGTACGGGCAGGTGAGGCCCTCGGGGGCAACGGTGGTGGCGATCAGCAGGTCGGCGCCCTCGTCGCAGTAATCCTTGGCCTCGGAGATGGCGCACTGCACGATCTCATACTTGCCGGCATAACCGTTGGCGTCGAGCAGGGTAGCGACCTTCTGGGCAACGAGCGTGGAAGTAGCAGCGCCAGCACCGCAAGCCAAAACGATCTTCTTCATAGGTAATGTCTCCCTTCATGGTTTACTTTAGGTAAGTGTACCGCAGCGAGCGATGGCACTCAGCCTCGATGAGCTTTTATGCCAGTTTGCTTGCACGCTGCGTATAATACATCTAGTACGTGTTGTCATACCGCTCGCTTTATGAGCGACTAAGGACCCCAATATGCCCGATTCCCGCACACTCTGGACCGCCGTCGTTATCATCTGCATCGCCGTGTCGGTGTTCTTTAGCGTCAAAAAACGCACCACGTTTAAACGCCTGCAGCAGCTTATGGCTGCCAAGCAGTGGGACGAGTTCGATCGTTTGCTCGACGCCAAACTCACCAGCATGCTGTACCCGCGCTACAACCGCGACTACCTGCGTCTGAACTCCTATCTGCTGCGCGAGGACCACGAGCGTGCCAGCGAGATGTTCGACCTGCTGCTGGGGCTCAACCTCCCCAAGATGCAGCGCGTCGACCTGGTGATCAAAGCCTTTAACTACTATGTTGGCCAAGAGGACCGCAAAAAGTCCAAAGAGCTGTTGCACGAGATCAAGGGCTTTGAGGGCGGTCAGGCCGAGGCAGTTGCGCACGAGTGTCAGCTGATGTACGACACGATGATCCTCAAGCGCCACAACGACATTCCCGAGCTGGAGCGCATGCTCGAGGATGTCGGCGACGACCCGGTCAAGCGCTGCCGCTTGGAGTACCTGCTGGCCCTGCAGTACCAGAACAAGGGCGACGAAGCCAAGTTCCAGGAGTTCCTTGAGAAGTCGGGCCAACACTCGATGGCTGTCAACGCGTAACGGGCGGCTTGTGCTAGACTTCTAGTCTCACGGGGGCGTGGCGGAATTGGCATACGCAGGAGACTTAAAATCTCTCGCCGCAAGGATTGTGGGTTCGAGTCCCACCGCCCCTACCATATGGAGCTTTCGAGCCCGTGTCCCCAAGGGATGCGGGCTCGTTTCTTTTTGATGCCGTCAACCGCAGAACAGTTAATTTGGGACGGGACTTTTGTGACTGCTCATATCAACCCAAGGACTGTCCCCGGGTGCCGGCAGAAAAGGAACGTCCCCAGGTGCCGGCTGTTGAGTTGCGGAGGAATAGGGACTGTTTGGTGCCCGAAAGGGCGATTTTAGTCCGTATTTCACCGCAACTTATTTAGAGGGCGCTGAGGCTGGGGGTCCAGGCGATGGTGGGGGCGGCGCCGTCGAGAACCTCGTTGATGGTGGCGGCCATGCCGGCGAGCAGGCTGTTCTCGCTTACGGTGAGCGTGTCGTAGCCGCCGGATTGCATGAGCTCTCGAATCACCACGGCGCCTGCCAAGATCACGCCCGCGCGCTTGGGTTGCACGCCCGGCAACGCGGCGATACCCTCAACATCCAGCGCGGACATGCGCTCGATAGCGGCCGAAACCTGCTCCAGCGAAAGCTCGCGCAGGTGCACAAAGCTCGAATCATACGGCTCCAGCTCGTGCACCAGCGCCACGAGCGTGGTGACGGTGCCGCCCACCGCAACGAGGCGCTCGGCGCGCTCAAAGTCGCTGGGCAGGCCCTCAAAATAGGCAGAGAACTGCTCGCCCGTCCACGCGGCGGCAACCGCAAGCTCGTTCGTCGACGGTGGCAGCGCAGAGAAAAACCGCTCGGTCACGCGACGGCAACCGATATCCAGTGAGCGCGTTCCCTCCAGCGCAAAGACCCCGCGCTCAGGCGCATAGACGCCCGTCGCGAGCTCCGTGGAGCCACCGCCCGAATCGGCGACGATAATGCGTTCACCGGCAAAGTCGTGCGCCACGCCAAAAAATGTCAGGCGCGCCTCAACCTCGCCCGGAATCACCTGCGGTTCGAGCCCCAGCCCGCGCAGGCCGTCCAGCAGCAGTGCGGCGTTGGACGCATCGCGCGCGGCACTCGTGCAGGTGGTGCAGACGCACACGGCCCCAAAGGTACGCGCCTCATCCACAAACATGCGGCATGCGGCGAGCACGCGCTCGACCGCCGCCTCGCAAAAGCGGCCCGTCGCGTCCACGCCCTCGCCCAGATCGGTAATCTCGGTATGCTTGGACGATTCCACGATCGCCCCGCCCTCGACCTGCGCTAGCACTAGTCGCGACGACACCGTTCCCAGGTCGATCGCGGCCACCTTATATCGTTTGCAATTTGTCATTGCGGGCTCCCCTCCGGGCGCTACTCGCCGTTGGACACGACCGTCTGGCCCTCGACGCCGTTAAATCCAAACAGCATGTCGAGCGTCTGGATGTACCACGGCGCGTCCTTGCCGACTTCTTCGATCTCCTTGGCCACCTCGCTGGCCTTCTTGGCGTTCGACGACTTCTTTTCAGTCGACGACGAGTCCGAATCGTCGTCCAGGCCCTGCACTTCAATCCTCTTCTCGCCGGGCATCACCAGGCCCAGGTCCTCGGATGCCGCGTCCTTGATACCCTCCTCCGAGAGCAGCTTGTCGACGCTTTTTTGCAGCTCATCATTGTATTGCTGGCGAATCTCGACCTGCTTGGCCAAGATATCGCTCGAACGCTTTGCCACGTACAGGTCGCGCACGGGGAAATACAGGCTCACGAGCACCAGGGCAACGACGATGCCGATGAATAGCCCTCGCTGAGGACCGTGGGTAAAGTCGTAGATCGCCTTGACCACCGCGTTGTCGTTGGCGTAGCGCATAAAGTCCGAGCCCGAAAGACGGTTCGAGGGCCTGCTCGACCTATCATGCGTTTGAGCCGACGAGCGCTGAGCATGCGACGAACGTGCTGGGCGCACTGGTCCATCTGTCGAAGTATTCACTTGAGCATTGGGGCGCGAGGTGCTTGTCGGGCGCTGCATGGAGCGGTCGGCGCCGGCGTAGGCGGACCCACCGAGCTGCACCGTGCGCGCACGGCGAGGCGACGGCTCACGCGAACCGGCGGAATAGTACCTGTTGTCGTAAATCTGATCCATGTGCGCCTTGTGCGGTTGAGGTTTGTTTGCGCTAAGTATTTTAGTTATAGCACGAGCGCGCGCAACGCCTTCGGCGGCCCTTGCTCGACATAAAAAAGGCGCTGAGCCGTATGACCCAGCGCCTAATGGTGCTCAACAGTGCCCGGCGGGAACGAGGCGAATCCGAGTCAGCCCCGCCCCCGCACACGCCGCCTGCCTAGCGAATGTTGTAGAACGCAGACTTGCCGGCGTAGCGCGCGCTGCCCTCGAGCTCGTCCTCGATACGGATGAGCTGGTTGTACTTGGCGATACGGTCGCTGCGGCACGGGGCGCCCGACTTAATCTGGCCGGCATTGACGCCCACGACCAGGTCGGCGATCGTGGAGTCCTCGGTCTCGCCGGAGCGGTGGCTCACGATGCAAGCGTAGCCGGCCTCCTTGGCGGTCTCGATGGCCTCGAGCGACTCGGTGAGCGTGCCAATCTGGTTGACCTTGACCAGGATCGCGTTGGCTGCGCCCAGCTCGATACCCTTCTTGAGGCGCTCGGTGTTGGTGACGAACAGGTCGTCGCCCACCAGCTGCACCTTGTTGCCGATGCGACGGGTGAGCTCAACCCAGCCGTCCCAATCCTCCTCGGCCATGCCATCCTCGATGGAGATGATGGGATAGGCGTCGACGAGCTTCTCCCAGTAATCAACCATCTGGGCGCTCGTGTACTCCACGCCCTCGCCCTTGAGCTCGTACATACCGGTCTCGGCGTTGTAGAACTCGGTGGACGCCGGGTCCATGGCGTACATGAAGTCGACGCCGGGCTTAAAGCCAGCCTTCTCGACGGCCTTGGTAATGTACTCAAACGGTTCGGCATTGGTCTTGAGGTTGGGCGCGAAGCCTCCCTCGTCGCCCACACCGCCGCCCAGGCCGGCCTCGTGCAGCACGCCCTTGAGGGTATGGTAGACCTCGGCGCACCAGCGCAGGCCCTCGGCAAAGCTCGGAGCGCCCACGGGCATGATCATGAACTCCTGGAAGTCAACGTTGTTGTCGGCATGCACGCCGCCGTTGAGGATGTTCATCATGGGCGTGGGCAGCAGGTGAGCGTTGACGCCGCCCAGGTACTGGTACAGCGAAAGACCCGCCGACTCGGCAGCGGCGCGCGCGGTGGCCAGCGACACGCCCAGAATGGCGTTGGCGCCGAGCTTGGTCTTGTTGGGGGTACCGTCCGCGGCGATTAGCGCGGCATCGACGGCGCGCTGATCGAAGGCGTCGAGGCCCACGACGGCGTCGGCACACTCGTTGTTGACGTGCTCGACGGCCTGCGAGACACCCTTGCCCAGATAGCGGCCCTTGTCGCCGTCGCGCAGCTCGCAAGCTTCGAAAGCGCCGGTCGAAGCGCCCGAAGGCACCATCGCGCGACCGAAGCTGCCGTCCTCGAGCACGACCTCGACCTCTACGGTGGGGTTGCCGCGGCTGTCGAGCACCTCGCGACCGTAGACATCCAAAATGTCACTCATGTTGTCTCCCTCTCACTTGGAAACGGGTTGAATGCTTGGCGACCGGCCGACCGTGCACCGTCGGTGCGCCTCTGTAAGTTAGCCATGTCGCACTTTTTGCATTATGCCCTAAGTTAGCCGAGGGATACACTTGTTTTTCGAAAAAATTAGCGGGAACGATGAGGCATGTCAGCCCGTCGTCCCCGCAGTCTTACTCCTCTGCCTTTGCGGCATCCCAGAGATCATTGAGGCCGTGGGTCGAAAGCTCAGCCAGATCCACATGGGCGTTGGCCGCCATCTGCTCCATCGCAGCCCAACGGCGGCGGAACTTTGCCGTGCTGGCACGAAGGGCACTCTCGGCGTCGATGCCCTCCTTGCGCGCAACGTTGACCAGGGCAAAGAGCAGGTCGCCAAACTCCATCTCGCGCTCGGGCGAGCCGGGGGCCTCGGCCTCAAACTCGGCACGCTCCTCGGCTACCTCGTTCCACACATCCTGGACCGTCTCCCACTCAAAGCCCACGGCAGCCGCCTTGCGCGACACCTTCTGCGCCTGCATCAGCGCCGGCAGATGCGTGGGCACGCCGTCGAGCAGGCCCTCGGGCGCAGCCTCGCCCGCCGCCACGGCCTTGTCCTTGGCGGCCTTCTCGGCAAGCTTGACCTCATCCCAGATCTTGAGTACCTCGTCGGAGCTGTCGGCATCCGCATCGCCAAACACGTGCGGATGACGGCGGATGAGCTTGGCGTCGATATCGCGTGCCACGTCGGCCAGCGTAAACTCGCCGGCGTCGGTAGCAATCTGCGCATGCAGCACAACCTGCATGAGCACGTCGCCCAGCTCCTCGCGTAGGTGAACCGCGTCGTCCGCCTCGATGCAGTCGAGTGCCTCGTAGGCCTCCTCGATCATGTTCTTGCCGATGCTGCGGTGCGTCTGCTCACGGTCCCACGGGCAGCCATCGGGCTGACGCAGGCGCCAGATGGTCTGCACCAGATGCTGCAGCTCGGCCGACGCGTCTACCAGCGCGGACAGATCGCGCGAGCCCTCGGCATTTTGCTGAGCCATGTGCTGCGCCATGGTTATTCCTCCTCCAGGATCACGTGGCGGAACGCACCGCCCTCGTAGATGCCGCAGCTGTGCGTGCCGTCCTTGGGGATGCTCACGCTGCCGGGGTTGAAGAGCCACAGGCCCGGGTGCGCCTCGCTTGCCTCGTTGACCTTGATGTGCGTATGACCGTAGACGAGTGCGGAGCCCTCGGGCAGCGCGGGCGCGTGGTCGACGCTGTTATGCATGCCGGCGCCAAAGACGTGGCCGTGCGTCAGGAACAGTTCGCGGCCGGTCTCGTCAAACAGGGTGGCGTAGTCGGCCATGACAGGGAAGTCGAGCACCATCTGGTCGACCTCGGCGTCGCAGTTGCCGCGCACCGCGATGATGCGGTCGGCCAGGGCGTTGAGCAGCGGAATCACACGCTTGGGGGCGTAGTCGCGCGGCAGGTCGTTGCGCGGGCCGTGGTAGAGCAGGTCGCCCAGCAGGACGATGCGGTCGGGCTGCTCGGATTCGATGGCGGCGCAGAGGCGCTCGGTCCAGTATGCCGAGCCGTGGATGTCGGAGGCGAGGAGGTATTTCATGGGGGATCCTTTCGGTGGGGTTGATGGGGCTGGGCGTGGCGTGCCACCGGCCGCGTTACTCAAATCGCAGCGCCGCGGCTTGTGCCGCCTGCATCACGCGCTGGAGTGGCACGTCGTGCTCGCGGGCAAGACGGGCGCAGTCCTCGTACTCGGGCGCCGCGCGCTCACTGCCGTCGGGCAGAGTGGCCACTTTAACGGATACCTCGCCCCATGGCGTCGCCACTTGTTCAAAGCGGCGCGGCAGACAGACGCGCTCCATGACCTGGCGGCGAATGCCGTTGGTCGTGGTTTCCAAAAAGATGATCGTCTGCAGACGGTCAATGTCCTCGCGGGCGCAGATTACCTGCAGCTGCCAGCCGGGACGACCTTTTTTGCAGTAAAGAGGCAGCCAGTGCACCTCGCGGGCGCCCGCCTCGCGCAGGCGGTCGGCGGCATAGGCGAGTACCTCGGGCGACGCATCGTCGATGTCACACTCCAGCTTGACGATGGTTTCGGGTGCATCGGTCTCGCGGGACAGCGGAGATGTACTTCCACGTTGCATACGGTCCGAATCCTTTCCGCGCGGGCTCGTTTTATTCACCCAAACGCTAGCACATCGGACGTGGCACAGGCGCGACTTTCGTCCGTCGCCGCCCTCGCTCCTAACCAAACGTGTACATCAGCCTCCAAACATGTCATTTTTTGCAGCTTTTGGAGGCTGACGTACACGTTTTGGAGCGGGGCCGCACCGCGCGCCCTTTCCAGTCGATTTCGGCCCCGGAGCGCTCGTCGCATCGGGGGCCGCCCCATTACAATGGAGCGGATTCGCTTGACGCAAAGGAGCCGCCATGCCTGCTTGCCCGCTGGTCGATTGCCATACTCACACCTCGTTTTCGGACGGGCACGCCTCGTTTGAGGACAACGTTCGCGCCGCTGCTGCGGCCGGCTGCCGCGTTATGGTCTCGACTGACCACCTCACCCTGCCCGCCAGCATGGACGCCAACTGCGAAGTACAGGTTGTCGAGGGCGACCTGACGACGCATCGTCTGGCATTTGAGGACGCCCGCAAGCTTGCCGCGCAGATTGCGCCGGAGCTCGAGCTTATCTATGGCTTTGAATGCGATTGGTACGAGGGCTGCGAGCCTTTGGTTGAGCGCTGGTCCCAGGGCGCCGTCGTACGTCTGGGCAGTGTGCATTGGATTGGCAACCCCGGCGATATTGCGGCAGGCACTGCGGGCACGGAGGGAACGGAAAACGTCGCTCGCCCCGATACACCCGATTCCCTTTGCGGTTGGATCGACGACGACACCAACCTGCACGTTTGGGAAAACTTAGGCGTGCGCGGCGTGTGGGAGCGCTACGTCGACGACTGGTGCCGTGCCTGCGAAAGCTCACTCAACTTTGATGTAATGGCCCACCCCGACCTGGTCATGCGCTTTTCGAAGGAAGGCTTCGCGCCCGATTTTGACCCCGCGCCGTTTTGGGAGCAGATGGCCGAATGCGCCCACGATATGGGTCGCCGCGTTGAGGTCTCGACCGCCGCGCCGCGCAAGGGCCTCGACGACTATTACCCCTCGACGGGGCTGTTGCGTTGCTTCGCCCACGCCGAGGCACCCATCACCTTTGGCTCGGACGCGCACCGCGCCTGCGATATTTGCTGGAACATCCGCGAGGCTCAGGCCCACGCCTACGACTGCGGCTATCGAACCTTCGATATCCCCCACCCCACCGGCGAATGGGAACCCACACCCCTCGCCTAAGACTAGTCATTGGGGACGTTCTTAAACGACTAGTCATTGGGGACACTCTTCACAAATGACCCCTTGGGGACGGAGGAAAACAGATCGTTTCGCTCGCCACCGACGCCCGTGCAACACCGCTCGCCAAAAAGAACGCCCAATTACTACGATGGACCGCAAACCTCCGACCATCGGCTCAATGTGGAAAATAAAACCGCAGGTAGAAGCGTTGACGATTTGCTCAAAACCGCCGATTAGTCAGTAGGTTCAACTTCATCGTAGTAATTGGGCATGTTATTTGGCAGCGCCGGCAAAGACTGTCCCAAACGACTAGTCGTTTAAGAACGTCCCCAATGACTAGTGCCCAATGACTAGTGGCGGCGAGAGTTGAGTTCCCCGGCCAGCTCGTCGAGGGTGATACCGTAGCGCTCAAGCGTCACGAGCAGGTGGTAGACCAGGTCGCCGGCCTCGTAGCGGATGTGGTCGTGATCGTTATCCTTGCAGGCCATGATGACCTCGCTCGCCTCCTCGGCAAGCTTCTTGAGCAGCTCGTCCTCGACGTCGGTCAGCAGGCGAGCGGTATAGCTTTCCTGCGGCGACGCGTCGCGACGACCGTGAATCACCTCGGCCAGACCCGTCAGCGTCTCGCCGATATTTCCATCCTGAACATTTGCGGTGCGCACACCCATAGTTCAATCCTTTCCGTTTTACCGAGCGCCCAACAGGACGCCCGCCTTAGGCGAGTTTCTTAAAGAAGCAGGTACGGTTGCCGGTGTGGCAAGCCGGGCCCGGAGAGTCAACCTTGACCAGCAGCGTATCGCTATCGCAGTCGGCCCAGAGTTCCTTGACCTCCTGCATATTGCCGCTCGTCGCGCCCTTGTTCCAGAGCTCCTGGCGGCTGCGACTCCAAAACCACGTGGTCCCGGTCTTAAGCGTCAGCCCCACCGACTCCTCGTTCATCCAAGCAACCATAAGCACCTCACCGGTGTCATACTGCTGAACCACACAGGGAATCAGCCCGCGGGCGTCGTACGTAAGATCCGCCGCTTCTACCACCTCAGTCATCATTCCTCCCAAGTAACAAACGAAACCCCACAGGTCGGCGAGGGTTGTCCAGGTACCCGAGATTCCGAGCGACAAGCCCGACGACGCGTACTTAAGTACGCGAGGAGGGTTGGAGCCGGAAGGTCGGGTGCCTGGGCAAGCCGCAGCACTAGAAGTCCAACCTCACAGGAATACCTTGAGAAGCCATATACTCTTTGACTTCGCGAATGCTGAAGGTTCCAAAGTGAAAGACGCTGGCCGCCAGCACGGCGTCGGCCTCGCCCTCGATCACGCCCTCGGCAAAATGCTCGAGCGTGCCCACGCCGCCGCTCGCGATGACGGGAATCGGCACTGCGCGCGCCACGGCGCGAGTGAGTGCCAGGTCGAAGCCAGCCTTGGTGCCGTCACGGTCCATACTGGTGAGCAGGATCTCGCCGGCGCCGCGACGAGCCGCCTCCTCGGCCCACGCCACCGCATCGATACCCGTGGCGTTGCGACCGCCCGCGGTAAAGACCTCCCACTTGTCGGCACCTGATGCGCCGGGCAAGCCGACGCGCTTGGCATCGATCGCCACGACCACGGCCTGACTGCCAAACGCCGCGGCAGCTTGGCTAATCAGCGACGGGTCGCGCACGGCCGCCGAGTTAAGCGACACCTTGTCGGCGCCGGCGGCAACCATGGTCCGCATGCCCGCCAAGTCGCGAAAACCGCCGCCCACGGTATAGGGAATAGCGAGCTCCTCGGCCGCGTGCGCCGCCATCTCGATGGTCGTCGCGCGGTTGTCGCTCGTGGCGGTAATGTCCAGGAAGACGACCTCGTCCGCACCCTCGCGGTCGTAGGCGCGGGCCAGCTCCACCGGGTCGCCCGCATCGCGCAGGCTCACAAAGTTGACGCCCTTGACCACGCGGCCGTCCTTAACATCCAGACAGGGAATCACGCGCTTGGTAAGCATGGGCTACTCCTCCCCTCGGGCGGCGGCCAGCGCCCGGGCCAGCGTAAAGTTGCCCTCGTAGAGCGCGCGGCCGGTAATGGCGCCCTCAATCGCGCCCTCACCCACCGCGGCCAGCGCACGGATGTCGTCGAGCGTCGAGATACCGCCCGAAGCCACGACGGGAAAGCCCGCGACCTCGGCCACATGGCGATACGCCGCCACATCGATGCCCGTCTGCATGCCGTCGCGCGCGATATCGGTATAGACCAGGTGTTTAAAGCCCAGCTCGGAAAGCTGCGCCACGGCGTCGTCGAGCGCCACGCCCGCGCCGTCACGCCAGCCGTTCACCTTGACCTGACCATCACGAGCGGCGATGTCGGCCACGAGCAGCTCGCCAAAGCCGCGGGCCGCCACCTCGGCAAAACCCGGCTCGGTCACGAGCACCGTGCCCAGCGCGATACGGCATGCGCCGTAGCCTGCCAGCTCGTCGATGCGTGCAAGCGAGCGAACGCCGCCGCCTACGTCCACGGACAGACCGTCGACGCCGCAGATAGCCTTTATCGCCGCCAAGTTGGCAGCGCATGTGTCCTCGTCCTCACCAAAGGCAGCGGACAGGTCGACGACGTGCACCCAGCTCGCGCCCTGCTCGGCAAACGAGCGGGCAACGGCCACGGGGTCGTCGGAATATACCTTGCAGCGGCTCCGGTCGCCGCGCTCCAGGCGCACGACCTTGCCGCCGATCAAATCGATTGCGGGAAACAGGATCATCTGCCGACCTCCTCGACGATGCTCACGAAGTTCTTAAGAATGCGCTGACCCAGCGCAGAAGATTTCTCGGGATGGAACTGGCAGCCCCACACGTTACCGTGGCGCACGATGCACGGGAAGCTCCGCGTGTAGTGTGTGCGCGCCAGCACATCGGCGGCATCGGCATCGTCTGCCACCGCGTAGCTGTGGGTGAAGTACATGTTGGCACCCTCGGCAAAACCGTCGAGCAGCGAATCGGCCGCACCGGCGGGCGTCATGCGCACCTGGTCCCAACCCACG
>CAJMPE010000040.1 GCA_905215275.1 uncultured bacterium
GGCGCTATTTGTTAAGTGCGTGCGTTCGAGCTCGCGTGCTACAGCGAGTCGATAAAGCGCTGCTGGGCGGCGCGGCCGGCTTCGTCCCACTTAAAGACGCCGGCGTTGTCGAGCACGTGGCCAAACACCACGCCGACCTCCTCGTGCAGGATATCGATGGCGTTGTCTGCCGTAAGCTCGTCGGCGCGGCGGGCAAAAACGTCTTCGGCCCATGCGGCGTGGTTGCGGCATAGATCATCACCCTCGAGCGCGCTAGCAAGGTCGTAGCTGGCATCGACCTTGGCCGCCAGCAGGTGCTCGCGGACAGCGCCGAGCTCGGGAACCAGGCGCGGCGGAAGAATGGCCAGGCCCATGACCTCGATCAGGCCGATGTTCTCCTTCTTAATGTGGTGGTACTCGGCATGCGGGTGGAACACGCCCAGCGGATGCTCGTCGGTCGTGATGTTGCAGCGAAGCGCCAGGTAGGCCTCGTAGATTTCGCCGCCGGCATTTCCGCGAGAGTCGACGCGGCGGATGACGGGCGTCACGGTGTTGTGCGCCACGCCATCGGCTGTGTACGCGATGACGCCCACAGACTCATCGGTCCACTCGCGCCAGGCGAGGATAATCTTCTCGGCAGCGTCGAGCAGCTGAGCGCGGTCATGCGAGCGCAGGCGCAGCACCGAGAGCGGCCACTGCAGCACGGTACCGCTGACCTGGTCAAAACCGGGCACGCTAAACTGCGAGACCTCGGCGGCATGCATCATGGGGAACTCGTGCGCGCCGCCCTGGAAGTGGTCGTGCGACAGAATCGAGCCGCCCACGATGGGCAGGTCGGCGTTGGAGCCAATAAAGTAGTGCGGGAACAGGTCGACAAAGTCGAGCAGGCAGGTCAGCCCCTTGCGGTCGACGTGCATCGGACGATGCTCGGAGCTCATGGCAATGCAGTGCTCGTTAAAGTACGCGTACGGGCTGTATTGGAAGCCCCAGCGCTCGCCGTCGAGCTTAATGGGGATAACGCGCAGATTCTGGCGGGCGGGATGGGCGCCGCCGTCGGCTGCAGCGGAGCGTCCGGGATAGCCCTCGTTTTCGATGCAGAGCTGGCAGGCGGGATACTTCTCGCCCGTGTTTTTGGCGGCACCGGCCGCGGCAATATCGCGCGGGTCCTTTTCGGGCTTTGACAGGTTGATGGTAATCTCGAGGTCGCCCCAGTTGGTGGGGGTGCCCCATTTGATGTTGCGCGCGATGGCGGCACGGCGCACGTAGCCGGCGTCGCAGCACAGGCCGTAGAACCAATCAGTCGCGGCGCGGGGCTCGTTGACGCCCATGCGGCCGTTGAATTCCTCGTTTACAACCGAAGGCCTCGGCATCAGCACGCCCATGATGCGCATGGCGATGCGGTCGCGGCCCGATACCGTGTCCTCGGCAGCACCGTTGGCAACAGCCGCCTCGGCAAGCGCGGCAAGTGTGCCTTCAAGGTCAAAGTTGGGCAGGGTATCGGGGTGCAAGAGCGAGAGTTTCTCGACCTGGAGCGCCCAGGCCATGTCGAGCGCCGGGCCCGTGGCGCCGATGCACTCCAAAATGGTGTTGTAGGCCCAGATGCGATCGTCCTGTCGGATCATCGATCGATGGATGGCATACTCAATCAAGCCCTGCGCGGCCTCGCGCACGTCAGTCATTACAGCCATGCCGCGTAAGCCCCCTTGTCAGAAATTGCGTAGTGGCGGGCAGAGCCCTCGCCCAGCCAGCCGTTCATCTTGGCAATGAAGGTGTCGACCAGGTCGAGCGGCACGAAGGCCTGGATGGTGCCACCAAAGCCGCCACCGTGGATACGGACGGCGCCACGGCCGTCGAGCACGTGCTCGGCCAGCGCCAGGGCATACATGGAGGGCTGCTCGGAGCCCAGCTTGGCAACGACATTCTGTAGGTACATGGCAGAGCTGGCGCCGGACTCGCGCGTCAGGACCAGGAACTGATCGATGTCTCCGGCGTTCAGGGCAGCCCAGCGCTTGTCGACCAGGCCGTTTTCGTACCAGTAGTGAACGGCGCGCAGGCAGGCGCGGTCGCCCAGCTTGGCGCGCAGCTCGGGGAGCTTGGCGTCAAAGTCCGCCACGTTTACCTCGCACAGGCGTGCCTTGCCAAACTCGGCAGCGACGTCCTGCATCTCGCGCGGAACGGCGGCGTAGTCGTCGGTGGCGGCCACGTGGTCGGCACCGACCTTAACGAGCACGAGCGCATAACCGTGATCCTCAAAGTTGAGCTCGAGCTTCTGGGTTTTAGGCTGAGCCTGGTCCTCAAAGTCCATGTAGGCGAGGCCGCCCAGGCACACAGCGGCCTGGTCCATCAGACCGCAGGGCTTGCCGTAATAGTTGTTCTCTGTGCGCTGGCTCATCTGGGCGAGCGCGACGGGCTCGATGGCGGGTGCTCCCCAGAGCGTCTCCATGGCGCGACCGTATGCCGCCTCGACAGCAGCGGAGCTGGAAAGGCCGCCGCCCGAGGGGACAGAGCAGGTGAAGGCGAAGTCGAAGCCCTGGGGCTCAACGCCCAGAGCAGCGATTTCGTGGGCCATGCCGCGGACGAGGCTCGCGGACGTGCCCTTCTCGGACTCCTGAACGTCTAGCGTGTCGAGCGCGATTTCAAACGTGGGATAGCCCTCGTCGGCTACGCGAACCTTGTTGGAATCGGTTGCCACGGCGATGCCGTCAACGGCGACATCGAGCGAGCCGGCGATAACGTGGCCACCCTCGTGGTCAGTGTGGTTGCCGCTGATCTCGGAGCGGCCGGGCGCGTGCACGTAGAGCACCTGGCGGTCGCCGATGGGGCCAAACTCCTCTTCGAACAGCTTGGTGAGCGTGGCGAATGTCTTTTCGTCGGGGGTGGTCATGGGAGTCCTTTCCTTGGCGCGCCCGGGTGGGTTTTGCGTCGTTATAAGTACGTTAACAACTTAAAGCGGCATGAACCAAGTGTTCACGATACCGCACGTTACGGGCTATGTTAACGTACTCATAACACATCGCTTGTCACTTTTTGAGAATCTGGTAATCGGTAGAAATACAGCCGTGAACGGTACTGCCGTATGGACTTATAAAGCAGAAGAGATGCAGATAGAAAAAGTAGAGTACGTTAACATGCGTCCGACGATAGCGGGCCTCGGCGCGGGATGTATTTCTGCCCGGGCCGGCATTCACGCTATTCAGATCTCGCAAGGGTGAAGGTGATCCTGTGGCAAGGCGCCCGTCCAACGATACAGGTACGCGTCCGGTCTCCATGGCCGACGTCGCCCGCGCTGCTGGCGTTTCGCAGCAGACGGTTTCGCGCGTCGCCAACGGCTTGCCCAACGTTAACGAGCAGACGCGCCAGCGCGTGCAGGCCGCCATGCAAGAGCTCGGCTTTCGTCCGAGTTATGCCGGTCGCTCGCTGCGCGACGGCCGTTACCATTCGGTCGGCCTGTGCGTCAACGATGTCACCAAGTTTGGCAACCTCTCAATGATCGACGGCATCGCCAGCGCTGCTCGCGAGCATAATTGCGCCATCACGCTGGTCGAGATGTCCAAGACCGAGGAGTTTTCGCTTGCCGAGGCAACGCGTCGCATGGCCGCACTGCCCGTGGACGGCATCATCATCGGCATGAGTCGCATGGCGCCCGATTTTGAGACGTTTGATCCACTGCCGGGCATTGGCACGGTCATCGTTACCATGTATGCGCATCCGCGGGTGACCACGGTCGATTCCGACCATTACGGCTGCTCGCTATTGCTTATGGATCACCTTTTTGAGCTGGGGCACGAGCAGATTCGCTATATTGGCGGCCCGTCGTTCTCGGTCGACGAGCAATTTCGTCGTGCCGGTTGGCAGGATGCACTCGAGCGTAAACACATCGAGCCGGCAGAGCCGCTCGAGGGCGACTGGTCTGCCAACAGCGGTTACGAGGCCGGCAGGTACCTGGCCGAGCACGATCGCACCATGACGGCGATTTATGCGGCAAACGACCAGATGGCAAATGGCGCGATCGCAGCGCTGCGCGATAGCGGTCTGCGCGTGCCCGAGGACGTGAGCGTGGTGGGCGTCGATGATTCGCTCGATGATTTTGTGGCACACAACGAGCTTACGACCGTGCGATTCGATCTACATCAGCGCGGACGCGAGGTATTCGAGCATGCGGTTCCCGAGGCGGGTACGGCGGGCAAAACCGTTGCCATCCGTATTCCCGGCCAGCTCATTATTCGACATAGCACGGCGATACCATGCACATAGTTTATGCAGGTAAACGGTGGTATATTCCGCCTCAATAACAATCGATAAGGATGCTGACAGATAGCCGTGGCTATGAAGGCGAGTGCTATGATAGACGGGTTCTTTTGTCTATCTAGGAGGCTTTGCCTGATGGAGATCACCAAGGATATCCGCTACATTGGCGTCGACGATCACGACATTGACCTGTTCGAGGGCCAGTACGATGTGTCCGAGAACGGTATGGCATACAACAGCTACGTTATCTTGGGCGAAAAGATCGCTGTCGCCGATTCAGTCGACGGCGGTTTTGTTGACGAGTGGCTCGGCAACCTCGAGGCCGTGCTCGATGGCCGTACGCCCGACTACCTGGTTGTCCATCACATGGAGCCCGATCACTCCGCCGGTATCGCCGCCTTTATGGAGCGCTATCCCCAGGCACAGATTGTGGCCAGCATGGGCGCCTTCCGCATGATGGTCAACTACTTTGGCACCGACTATCCCGAGCGCAAGATGGTCGTCAAAGAGGGCGACGTGCTCGACCTGGGTGGCCACAGCCTGACCTTTATCGGCGCCCCCAACGTGCACTGGCCCGAGGTACTGTTCTCTTACGAGGCAACCGACAAGGTGCTCTTTAGCGCCGACGGCTTTGGCAAGTTCGGCGCCAACGACATCGAGGACCCCGAGGGGTGGGCTTGCGAAGCTCGCCGCTACTACTTTGGCATCGTCGGTAAGTTCGGCAAGTTCGTGCAGGCCGTGCTCAAGAAGGCCGCCGACCTGGACATTCAGATCATCTGTCCGCTCCACGGCCCCGTGCTGACCGAGAACCTGGGCTACTACCTCGACACCTATAACACCTGGTCGAGCTATCAGCCCGAGGACGAGGGCATCACGATCGCCTATGCGAGCGTGTATGGCCATCTGAAGGCTGCCGTCGAGGAGCTCGCATCTGCGCTTGAGGCTCGCGGCCAGAAGGTCTCCGTCTTTGACCTGGCTCGTGACGACATGGCCGAGGCCGTTGAGGATGCGTTCCGCTATGACCGTCTGGTGCTCGCCTCCATCACCTATCAGGGCGAGATCTTCCCGTTCATGAGCACCTTTATCCACACGCTTGCCGAGCACGCCTATCAGAACCGTACGGTGGCGCTTGTCGAGTCCGGTTCCTGGGCGCCTGCAGCGGCCAAGATTATGACCAAGGAGCTCGAGGGTATGAAGGACATCACCCTGACGCAGAACAAGGTGACTGTGCTGGGCTCGCTCAACGAAGCCTCGCGCGCTCAGATCGAGGCCCTCGCCGACGAGCTGTCCAAGTAGCGACACGTTCACTTTTGACGCTCAACCATCACAACCACCACAAAGGGGACAGGCACCTTTGTGGTGGTTTTTGTTTAAGCGCCGGCGATGACGAGGGCTGGACGTGAGCTGTCAGTGGCCTCGTCGATCGAGGTGGCGACGGCATGGTCGGGGTCACGGTCCATCACGATGGAGTCGACATCGGCAAGCTCGGCAAAGCGGTACATGCCGCGTCCGTTAACCTTGCTGGCGTCCATGAGGGCGACGCTTTGATGGGCCGCGGTGATCATAGCCGTTTTGGTCTCGGCCATCTGGGGAAAGTCGGTCGTAAAGCCGCAGCTGGGGACAAAGGCGCCGGGGCACATGACGGCCAGATCGGCATGGACCATTTGGAGCGCCTGCATAGTGAGCGGTCCGTACAAATAACGATGGCCTTTGCGCAGCGCCCCGCCCAGCATGACGACATCGACTGAGGGCATGCTCTCGTCGATGTAATCGGCAATGGTAATGTCGGCCGTGATGACGGTGATACCGTCGCGCTGATCGAGGAGCCGGACGAACTCGAGCGCCGTGGTGCCCGAGTCGACGAGCAGCGTGTCGCCGTCATTGACGAGCTCGATGGCGCTTTGCGCGATGGCCTGCTTGGCGGCGACGTTGACATTGATGCGGCGATCCTGCGTGGAGACGGTCAGACGTTTGTGGAGTGATACGGCACCGCCGTGCGTGCGGCGCAGCTTGCCTGCTTCGGCGAGCGCGTCCAGGTCGGCGCGGGCGGTGACGGAGGACACGCCAAAGGTCTGGGCGATCTCTGCTACCTGCACCGAGGCATTATGATCGAGCATTTCCAAAATGGCGGTACGGCGTTCGTCGGCAAAGGCACGGTTGGTGGCTTGGGCCATGTTTGCTCCATTCTCGGCTAAATTTGCAGGAATTGTGTTGACTCTATTTTCGTTTATTTTCTTTTTGGGTAAGAAAACACCTTTCGATTACTTATCTTTTCTATAAAAGAAAGATGCTGAACGCCCAAAATTCAATATCGAACATGTCCACTCGGCTCAAATTCCTTCCGTTTACTTTTCAAAAACGACTGTATTGACCTGCATGGGCTCAATATCTCGCGCGTGTAAAGCCGCTGAATTTCATACAATGAGCGCAGCAAAACGCAAGGTAAAACGCCTTGTGAACAACTACGCCCGATGTCCAGATGCGGGCGAGGGAGAGGAGCAAACGCTCATGGCACTTGTTACCACCGAAAAGATGCTCAAGGACGCTCAGGCCGGTCATTACGCCGTTGGCGCGTTCAACGTCGAGAACCTCGAGTTCGTTATGGCCGTTCTGGCCGCTGCCGAGGAGACCAAGTCCCCCGTCATCATGCAGACCACCCCGGGCACCATCAAGACCGCTGGTCTGGACTACTTCTACGGCATGGTCAAGGCTGCCGCCGAGCGCGCTTCCGTGCCCGTCGCTCTGCACCTCGATCACGGCGATGGCTATGACCGCTGCATGCAGGCTTTCCGCACCGGCTATACCTCTGTCATGATCGACGGTTCGCACGAGTCCTTCGAGGACAACATCGCCCTGACCAAGTCCGTCGCCGATGCTGGCCGCGCCATGGGCGTGCCTGTCGAGGCTGAGCTTGGTAAGGTTGGCGGCAAGGAGGACGACGGTCCCGCAGTTGAGGGCGAGAGCCCCTACACCGATCCGGCCGAGGCCAAGGAGTTCGTCGAGCGCACCGGCTGCACCTCCCTCGCTATTGGCGTTGGCACCAGCCACGGTGTGTACACGAGCGATCCGCACATCGAGCAGTCCGTGGTCAAGGCCATCCGCGACGCCGTCGACGTGCCGCTGGTTCTGCACGGCACTTCCGGTGTGCCCGATGAGCAGGTTGCCGAGGCCGTGAAGAACGGCATCTGCAAGGTTAACTACGCCACCGAGCTGCGTCAGGCCTACACCAAGGGCTTCATGGCCTACATGGCCGAGAACCCCGCCTGCTTCGATCCCAAGAAGCCGGCCAAGGAGGGTATGCGCGAGATCACCGAGCTGGTTAAGATCCGCATGACCAACCTCAACTCTGTGGGCAAAGCAGAGTAACAGCAAGGGTACTCCGACTCGCTACATATCCCGGGGAGGGACGAGGGCTTAGTTCCCCAATCGTCCTCGGGCATGCAAAAAGCCTCGCTGCGCACTTCGTGCGGCGAGGCTTTTTGCCCCCTGCGGAAAGATTGGGGGACTAAGCCCTCGTCCCTCCCAAGTTGACCTACTCGAGGTCGTCGCCCTTGTGGCGTTAGGGCGGAAATGGGTGGGGCGTTAGGGCTTCTTTGCTGATGGGGGATTAGTATGCCCGGGCTTGGTTGGGGAATGCCTGGTCTAGTGAGGCTTGGAGTTTTTCGAAGGATGTCTGCAGGTTGAGGTGTTGGTCTGCAGAGCGTTTGGTTTTTGTGGTGGGGGAGTCGAGGAGGCCGTTTCTCTGTGTCGGGGGGAAGGAGAAAAGGTTTGCATGATTTAGGGATGGCTGCTGTGCTGCGTCGTTGGAAGAATGCATGCTTATGCGGCCTCCTCGATATCCACCAAAAGGTTGCGCACGGGGTGTGCTGCTAGGTCCCGTGCGTTGGCAGTATTATGCCGCGGCTTCTGCAAAGAAGCGCTAAAGAAAGGCTTAACCTGGTTTGGTGTTACGATGAAACTGCAGGTCAGAGGTATCGAATAACACTTTTGAAAGGTTTTGAGCTTAAGGGCTTTCTAAGGATTGTGGCGCGGACGTGCGGAGCGTGTGAATGTTTGCTGTTAGCGCTGCGGCTCTGCGGCGCGCACCTGCTCGATGACCTTTTCCATGGTGGCGTCGATGCGGTCTTTTTTGAGTTCGCATTCCCAGATGGTTATGGGTGTCCAGCCCATTTGAGTGAGCGCTGCCACCGCGGCGCGATCGCGCTCGACGTTGCGACGGAATTTTGCTTCCCAAAACTCAACATTGCGTTTGGGCTGACTGGGGTTGCACTTGGGGCAGCGGTGCCAAAAGCAACCGTTGACGAAGATGGCGATTTTGCGCCCGGGGAAGGCGATATCGGGTTTGCCGGGAACCTTCCATTCCAAACGATAGCCCGTAAGGCCCGCGGCCCGTAGGCGCTGGCGAACGAGCAGCTCGGGCTTGGTGTTCGCACGCTTGTTGCCCTTCATGGACTTTTTGATGGCGGCGCGACGGCGCACCAGTTCGCGCTCGTCAGCGGAAAGGTCCGAGGTATCGATGCCGTCGAGCAGACCTGGTTTGGGACGCTTTTTGCTGCGGCGCTTAGGTGCGCGCTTGGGCCTGGAAGCGGGCTCGTCGTTCGTGGTGGCCTCGGCGTCGTTGGCAGTGCCGTTGGCCTCAAGCCGATCTTCCTTCAACTCAATCAGAGCATCGATAAGCCCTTTGTCGGCGGGCATCCACTCAACCGTGGCAAGCGAGGTGCGCGGAATCCAGCGGATATCGAGCTGGCGGTCGTGCTTCTGGGGTTCATCGGATTCATCGGCGAGCGAGCAGTAGTAACACTCCATCGAGAGATGGAAATCGGGGTAGTCATACTCAACGGTGTAAAAATCGCGCAGGTTGGTGACTTTTACCTGCAGCTCTTCCATAAGCTCGCGTCGCACGGCGTCTTCGGGTGTCTCGCCGCGCATGAGCTTGCCACCGGGGAACTCCCAAAGTCCCTGCATGTCGCCATAGCCGCGCTGCACGGCAAGCAGCTCGTCAGATCCTTCCTTGCGAATGATCCCAGCGGCAACATGAACAGTCTTCAACAGGAGTCCTCTCTTAGCATCAACACGTGACAGGCTAGCTACCCGTACCTTACACAACGGTAAGGCAAGCGTAAGCCATATCGATGGTAGCCGACTCGGCTTCTTGCGACTATAGATGCCGTAGACTAATCGCAAGAAAGGACTCGGTATGCAAACCACGCACATGGCGACCCCGGTACTGGAGGTCGCGCATCTCGAAAAGGTATATGGAGCGCTGGGCAACGTGACCCGTGCGCTCAACGACGTCAGCTTTACCGTCAACCGCGGCGAATTTGTTGGCATCATGGGCGCTTCGGGTTCGGGCAAGTCGACGTTGCTCAACTGCGTGTCGACCATCGATAGCGCCACGAGCGGCACCATCCGCATCAACGGGCAGGACGTGACGCGCATGAAGCAGGCCAAGCTCTCGCAGTTTCGCCGCGAGGAGCTCGGCTTTATCTTCCAGGACTCCAACCTGCTAGATACGCTCACGGCACGCGAGAACATCGCCCTGCCGCTCACCATTGCCCGCACAAACTCGGTAGAGATCTCGACCCGCGTGCAGGATGTGGCAGCGCGCCTGTCCATCAGTCAGGTGCTCGACAAGTATCCCTACCAGATGTCCGGCGGGCAGCAGCAGCGCGTTGCCGCGGCTCGCGCACTCGTCACCGACCCCACCATGATCATGGCCGACGAGCCCACCGGCGCCCTCGATTCCAAGAGCGCTCGCCTGCTGCTCGAGAGCCTAGAGGCCCTTAACCGCCGCCTGCGAGCCACCGTGCTCATGGTCACGCACGACAGCTTTGCCGCCAGCTACACGAGCCGCGTGCTGTTTATCCGCGACGGCAAGATCTTCACCGAGCTGCGCCGCGGCGACACCGACCGCCGAGAGTTCTTCGACCGCATTATGGAGGTCGTTGCCATGATGGGCGGTGAGGGCTCCGATGCTCTGTAAACTCGCTTGGGGTAACGTCCGCCGCGCCGGCCGCGACTACCTCGTCTACCTTTTGACGCTCACCCTGGGCGTCACGGTCTTCTATGCCTTTAACACCATCTCGATGCAGGTCGACATCGCCGGAATCGATGAAGAGGGCTTGGCGCAGGTTATGGGCAGCATGCTCGGCGACCTGACGTACTTTTTGGCCGGTGTCATGGCCTTTTTGATGGTGTATGCCAATAACTTCATCATGAAACGCCGCAAGAAGGAGTTTGGCCTGTACCAGGTGCTCGGCATGGGGCGCGGGCGCGTCGCCACGATCATGGCGCTCGAGACCGTGATCGTCTCGGTCGTGGCCTTTGTCGCCGGCATTGTGCTGGGTGTGGGACTCTCCCAGCTCATGACGTTCTTTACGGCCTCGCTTTTTAAGACACAGATTGCCAATTTCCACTTCTTTTTCTCGGTGCATGCGTTCAATCTGACCCTTGCCTGCATGCTCGTAATGTTTGTGCTCACGCTACTGCTGAACCTTCGCGCCGTGCGTCGTACCAAACTCATCGAGCTTATGGGTGCCGAGCGTCGCAACGAGAGCATCAAGACGCGCAACCCCTGGATTGCGATTGCCATCTTTGCCGTGGGCGTGGTGCTTGTGGGCGTGGCCTATTACCGTCTGCTACGTGATGGGTTCCCGCTAACCGCGACGGACAGCAAGCTGCAAGAGGCCATGAACCAGTTTGGCATTACGACCGCTATGGTTACCGTGGGCACCTTTGCCCTGTTCTGGGGACTCTCGGGCATGCTCATCAAGCTGCTGCAGAGCCTGCGCGGCGTGTATTGGCGCGGCCTCAACATGTTTACCGTGCGCCAGCTTGCGGCCAAGGTCAACACGGTGTGCTTTTCGATGGGCGTCATCGCGATGCTCCTGTTTTTGGCCATCACCTCGGTGACGTGCGGTATGTCGATTGCCAATGTGATGAACGAGAACCTGGAGCGCTATAACCCTGTTGACGTGTCACAGACGTATGTCTATTACACGCCCGATACGCTCGACTACTACAAAGAGTACATCAATCCGTCTGAAGCCGATCGCATGGTGCTGGCCGATAGTACGGTCGATTTGTACTCCGCATGGCACGGCGATCCATGGCACGGCGATCGTAAGGGCAAGTCGGCGGACAACAACGACGAGACCGGCAAGAAGGTCAATATTGCCGATGTTGCCGGTGAGCATGTGCAGATCGATTCGTATCTGAGTTACCCGCTTGGCGGTTCGGATCCTTCGGTGACTCCAAGTGAAATGTGCAAGGCCATGGGCGAAAAGCTTCCCAAGGCGTTCGGGGGTAGCAATGCCGATACGATGGGTCTGTTTGTGACGCCGGCGAGCCAGTACAACAAACTGCGTCAGATGATGGGCGAGGAGCCGGTGCACATCGGTCACGACCAGTATCTGCTCACGTGTGATATGGGCGGCGAGCTGGTCGACCTGTACACCAAGTATATGGCTGGCGGCCATGCCCTTACCTTGGGCGGGCATACGCTCAAGCCCGCAACCGATAAGTCGGACGAAGATGCGGCGGCCATCGCCAACTCGGCGATGGGCAGTAATCCGGGTACCGTCGTCGTTGCCGACGAGCTGTTGTCCCAACTTAATCTGCAGCCGTATTCCAGTAGCCTGCTCGTTAACTACAAACAGGGGATGGATACAACCGAGGCAGACGAGAGCATTAAATACACTGTGCTCGACAATCTGCTCGTTGACGGCAAGGAGCCGGGGTCGTGGGGAATCTTCATCACACGCTCCGAGATGTACACGCAAGCAGCGCAAATGAACGGTCTTATTAGCTACCTAGCCATCTACATCGGCTTTGTATTGGTCGTTGCATGCGCGGCGATTCTGTCGATCCAGCAACTCTCCAACGTGGCCGACGGCAGCCGCAGCTATCGTGTGCTGGCACAGATCGGCTGTGAGGACCGCCAGATTCGTCATTCGGTGATGGCGCAGCAAGCGGTATTCTTCCTGTTCCCGCTGGCAGTGGGCCTGGCGCACTCCTTTGTGGCACTTAAGGTGATCATCGAGCTGGTGAGCATTTTCGGAAATATGAGCATCGGCGGCACCGTGGGCCTCACCTGTGCAATCTTCCTGGCAGCATACGGTGGCTACTTCCTGGTGACCTACCTCATGAGCACCGGCATGGTACAAGCTGCCATCGCCACCCGCTACAGCGAGTAACTTGTCCAACCCAGAACCACCACAAAGGGGACAGGCACCTTCGTGGTGGTTCTAGCGTCAGGGTGCTTTTTTCGCGGCGAAACAATCAAAAACCACCACAAAGGTGCCTGTCCCCTTTGTGGTGGTTTTTCTGCATAACTTCAAGTGCCAGCTCTGGCAACGACGCAGGTAGAAAAACATCAGCGAAAACCCGCCAGAGCGAGCAAGGTGCCTTGAAGCGAGGCGGCATTGACCTTCTGGTCATGCCGCCGAAGCTGAAAGGTAGATTGCCGCTCTGGCGGGCTTGCAGCGTCGAGCCGTTACGGCGTTTGGTAAAACGCCGTAACTCTAAATCCGCTCCGCGATCTCGTGGATGAGGTAGTCGGTCTTTTCCCAGCCCAGGCACGGATCGGTGATCGACTTGCCA
>CAJMPE010000041.1 GCA_905215275.1 uncultured bacterium
CCGGTATGTTCAGGGGCCGGGCGAACTTTCGCGTCAGGGCAGGTATTTGTCATGGTTGGGCTGCGCTGCCTATGTCTTGTTTGACCAGGGCACCGAGGATCGGCTGTGCAGGCAGATCGGCGATGGATTTCTGGACGAAGATCTAAGCGAGCCGTTCTTTAAGATTTACAACGGTCCGTGTACGGAAGATGCCGTTGTCGAAATGGCCAAGGAAGCCCGGGCCGAGTATTGCGACATGGTGGTGGGCATTGGCGGCGGCAAGATGCTCGATATCGCCAAGGCCGTTGCGTTTTATGCCGAGTTGCCGTTGTGCGTATGTCCCACGGCGGCGTCGATGGACGGTCCGTGCAGCGCGATTTCGGTGCTGTATCACGAGGATGGGTCGTTCGACCGCTACCTGATGCTCGAGAAGAATCCAGACTTGGTCGTGGTCGATACCAACGTGGTCGCGGCGGCCCCGCTGCGTATGACGGTCGCTGGTATGGGCGATGCGCTGGCAACGTATTTCGAGGCGCGTTCGTGCGCCGCGGCGCACGGCGCCAACGAGCACGGTGGCGCGCCGGGACACTTGGCCTTGGTTGCGGCTCGTGCCTGCTATGACACACTCATGGAGTGCGGCGTCGCTGCCAAGCGCGATCTCAAAAAGGGCCGTACATCGCCAGCGGTTGAGCGCCTGATCGAGTGCAATATTCTGCTCTCGGGTGTTGGCTTTGAGAGTGGTGGCCTAGCGCTTGCCCATGCCATAGCCAACGGCCTGACGATTCTGCCCGAGTGCAAGGCCATGCATGGTGAGGCCGTGGCATTTGGCCTGGTGGTGCAGCTGCGCCTGGAGCGTGCGCCCGAGCTTAATCAGGTGCTCGAGTTTTGCCAGCGTGTCGGTCTGCCGACGACGCTCGAGGAGCTGGGCCTTGACGAGATTTCCGATGCCGACCTGATGAGCGTTGCAGATGCGGCCTTTAGAAACGAACGCAATATGGCTAACGAACAGGCCAAGGTGACCAGACAAAAGCTCGTGCAGCTCATGCGCGAGGCATAGCTAGGCGCTTGATCGACCTTGTGCAATCGAGGCGGCGATAGGCATAGGCTATTTGCCTCAAAGGTGCGCCGCGTGTAATTTGCCCGAGGTGTGGGCCGATAGCGTATCATTATCTCTTGCTTGTTTGCACTGCTCAGGGAGGGGCCGCGCATGGCGCAGGAACACGATCTGTTTGATGACATTATCGAGATCAGCAAGGGTTTCGACTTTCTTAAAAACCCGCTTGGCGGCGTGACCGATGCGCTCGATCCGTCGGCACCGCAGTGGAATCCTGCCGACTACAAGGAGCGTCCGCGCGGCAACACCATTCCGTGCCTGACCTGCAAAAACGAAAAGAGCGGTTGCACCGCGTGCATGGATGTGTGCCCGGTCAACGCTATCGAGGTCGAGGAAGACGCCATCGAGATCCTCGACTCCTGTCGCAAGTGCGGCCTGTGCGCCGCTGCCTGTCCGACCGAGGCGATCATCTCGCCGCGCCTGGCGCCCAAAAACCTGTATGACGATATCGTCTCTGCTGCTACGAGCCACGAGACCGCCTACGTCACCTGCACACGCGCCCTCAAGCGCATGCCGCGCGAAAACGAGGTCGTCGTTGCCTGCGTGGGCGACATTACGGCCGAGACCTGGTTCTCGGTACTGGCGGACTATCCCAACGTGAGTGTGTACCTGCCGTTGGGCGTGTGCGATAAATGCCGCAACACCGGCGGTGAGGACATTCTGGGCGAGGCGATTGCGAAGGCCGAAGAGTGGTCTGGCACGGGTATGGGCCTGGAGGTCGATCCCAAGAGCCTCAAGTGCCATAAGCTTCGCGAGTACGAGCGCAAGGAGTACATAGAAAAGATTGCCCGTACCACGGGCCTGACGGTGACCAAGCTCAATCCGGCGACGGCGGCACTGGCCTCGGTGACGCAAAAGCTCAAAGCCCATCGCCATCAGATTACCCAGCTGGAGCGCACGCTCAACACTATGTGCGGCACCACGACGACCAAGCGTCGCCGTTCGCTCACGCACGGGCGCCAACTGGTGCTCTCAACGTTGCAGAACCATCCCGAGCTTGCCCAGAACATGCAGGTGAGCACGCCGGAATGCGATTTTGACAAGTGCACGTCGTGCGGCGAGTGCGTCAACGTGTGCCCCACGTTTGCCTGCGATTTGGTGGGAAGCGGTCGCTTTGCGCTGGAGTCCACGTATTGCTTGGGCTGCGGTGCCTGCGTCAAGGTGTGCCCCGAGCATGCGCTCAAGTTGGTTGAGCATGACGCGTCCAATCTGGTCGTCGTCGATCCCGAAGCCGAGGAAAAGGCTGCCCAGAAGGCCAAGGCTCACGAAGAAGCTGAGAAGGTCAAGGCCGAGGCAAAGGCCAAGCTGGACAAGATGCTCGACCAGGTGGAAAAGCTCGCGGACTAGCTAAAAGGGCGTACATGATGGCCGGTGGGACAGGTGCTGCCCCGCCGGCCAAAAAAGTTGCGGTGGAATAGTTCCTGTTTTGCCCTTAAGCTGGCCATCCTAGGAACTATTCCACCGCAACTAATAGATGGTTAGCCCATGCTGCTCTGATGGGTCTCGCTGCCGTTATTGCGGCGGGTGACCGTTTCGTGGAGTAAAAAGAACCCGGGGACCTGTTTGGTCTCGGTGTATTCCATAAGGATGCCGTCGGCGTTGTAGGTCTGCCCGCGTACAACGGCGAGTGCGTTAAAGTCGTCGAGATCGAGCACGCGCGCATCTTCGGGCGTGGGATGCTCAATCGTTACATCGCGTTTGCCCGTGGCAATCTTAATGCCAAGGTCTTCTTCGAGGTAACGATAGATCGAATCGTTGGCAATCTCGGGTGTCAGTCCCGGTACCTGTGAGCTTAGGTAATAGGAGTCGTCGGAGCATACGGCATGTCCGTTTGCATAACGGATGCGTTTGGCGCGCGTAAGCTCGCAGCCTTCGGGAAACCCGGTAATCCTGGAGAGTGCCTTGCTACAGACGAGGAGCTCAAAGACGGTGGTGACAGTCTTGAGCTCAAAGCCGCGGCTGGCTGCGATTTCCTTAAAGGTCTCGAGTCCGCCGCCGCCACGATTCGTCTCGTCACTGATGTTGCGAATGACGCGCATGCCTTTGCCTTGCTGGGGGAGTACGTAGCCATCTGCCGCAAGCATCGAGATGGCGCGACGGACCGTCATGCGCGAACAGCCAAACAGCTGCGTGAGTTCAGTCTCCGAAGGCAGATAGCTTAGATAGGCGTATGTGCCGTCGTCAATCGACTGCTTCACGTTGTCATAAATGGTTTGGAAGATGGCTCGCGCCATGACGGTCTCCTAGAGCTGAGTGCGCGAGCGGTGGATGAGGACTGCTCGCGCAGGTGTCGATCGATTTACTTGCTGGGGTCGATTATATATTTACCCATGGCACGCAGAGCTGGGTCTGACAGGATGGCGCCGAGTTCGTCGAGGGAAGCCACCTTGGCGACCATCGAGGATACGTCGAGCCTGCCAGAATCGATGAGCTCGAGCGCGCGACGCTGCGTATAAGGGTTGATGTAGGACGAGGTAAGCACAAGCTCCTTCTGGAAGACCTCGAAGGGCTTGACGGTGATTGTCTCATCGGGCTTGGTGAGGCCGAACATCATGACCGTAGCCTTGTGGCCGGCGATCTGGATGGCCTGCTCGATGGTGACGGGCTTGCCAACACACTCGATAACGACATCGACGTTGCCGACGCCCTCCTGCTTCAGGCGGGCCGGGACGTCCTCGTGGATGGAATCAATTGCCAGGTCGGCGCCGAGTTTGAGCGCAACCTCGCGCTTGCCTTCGACAGGCTCGAGCAAGACGACCTTGGTGGCGCCGGCGTTTTTGGCGAGCTGCATCATGAGCAGGCCGATCATGCCGCCGCCGATAACGACAACTGTGCTGCCGGGCTTGATGTTGCACATATCGATGCCGTGCAGGCAGCAGGCGACGGGCTCGGTCATAGCACCCTGCTCAAAGCTGGTGTGATCGCCCAACTTGTAGACTTGCTGCATATCGACGGAGCAGTACTCGGCAAAGCCGCCGTTAACGGTGGTGCCGTAACCGGTCATATGCTCGCAGTAGTGGTTGATTCCGTCGCGGCAGGGTTCGCAGCAGCCGCAGGGATGGTTTGGGTCGATGCACACGCGATCGCCCGGTTTAAAGCCAGCGACGTCGCTGCCCACGGCCTCGACAACGCCCGCAAACTCATGACCAAGGATCGTGGGCGGGGTAACGTCGGCTGCACCCTTGTCGCCTTCATAGATATGCACGTCGGTGCCGCAGACGCCGCAAGCTTTGACGTTGATCAGAACGTCGCGCTTGCCTACGGCCGGCTTTGCCGATTCCTCGACTCTGAGGTCGTGCTTTCCATAGAAGACCGCGCTTTTCATGGTGACTCCTTAACGTGGCGGTGAATATTGTAATGAAGTATAGGTATGTCTATATGAATAGACAAGCACATCTAGACAAGTAGAAAAGAAATTTAAAATGCAGCCATCAGCTATATCAGATTTAGCAGGCGAAATACTGGACATATACCGTTTACGGCCAATAATCAACCGTTTACCGACCGTAGTCTTTATGCTAACTTGTCTAGATAAGTGATGTGATAAAACGTAAGTGCAAGAAGTCAGGGAAGCGGGCCCACCCGTCCTATTGCACGAGGTACACGCAAACGGCGCGTCTGCGGTCTCGAGTGAAGCCAAAACCGCAGCCGCTCCGAATGAAGAGAGGGGGATTCCCCGTCATGATGCAAAAGATACAACGTTTCGGCGGTGCAATGTACACGCCTGCAATTCTTTTCGCATTTTCCGGAATCATCGTCGGCCTGGGTACGTTGTTTACCACCGAGGCGATCTTTGGCGAGATGGCTACTGCGGGCCATCTTTGGTTTGATTGCTGGAATGTGCTGCTCCAGGGTGGTTGGACGCTCTTTAACCAAATGCCGTTGCTGTTTTGCGTAGCGTTGCCAATCTCGCTCGCGAACAAGCAGAACGCTCGCTGCTGCATGGAGGCTTTGGCCATCTACCTTACCTTCAACTACTTTGTAAGCACAATCTTGGGGCAGTGGGGCCCTGTCTTTGGGGTCGACTACTCTGTCGAGGCGGGCAGCGGTACTGGTCTTGCCACTATCGCAAGCATCAAAACGCTTGATATGGGCATCATGGGCGCGCTTATCATTTCTGGTATTGCCACGATGCTGCATAACAAGTTCTTCGACACCGAACTTCCTGAGTGGCTGGGCGTGTTCTCGGGCTCCGTGTTCATCTATATGATCGGTTTCTTCGTTATGGTTCCGGTCGCTCTTATCGCTTGCCTGGTATGGCCGCATGTTCAGGCTGCTATCGCCGCCTTCCAGGGATTCATCCTTTCCGCCGGTACGTTTGGCGTGGGCGTCTTTGCTTTCTTCGAGCGCGTGTTGATTCCTACAGGCCTGCACCACTTTATCTATACGCCGTTCTATTATGACAACGCGGCGGTCAACGGCGGCATCTTTGCTGCTTGGGCCAACATCCTGCCCCAACTGGCTGCCGATCCGAGCATTGCTCTTAAGGATGCCGCACCCTGGGCTGCCTATACCTGCCCTGGTTGGACTAAAGTCTTCGGCTCGCTTGGCGTCGCCATTGCGTTCTATATGACCGCCAAACCCGAGCGCAAGCAGCGCGTCAAGGCTCTGCTCATTCCCGTTACCCTTACCGCTATGCTTTGCGGTATTACCGAGCCGCTTGACTTCACCTTCCTGTTCATCGCGCCCGGCCTGTTCGTCGTCCACTGCGTGCTCGGAGCGCTTGGCTGCATGGCTCAAAACCTCCTTGGCGTCGTGGGCATCTTCGACGGCGGCATCATCTCGATGCTCTCGTGGGACTGGCTGCCCCTTTGGGCCGCACACGGTCTGCAGTACGCCATCTCCATCCTTGTCGGTCTGTGCTTTACCGCCCTTTGGGTCGTGGTCTTCCGTTTCCTGATCGTCAAGTTCGACTTTAAGACCCCCGGTCGCGAGGATGACGATGTTGAGGTCGAGCTCAAGTCCAAGGCCGACTACAAGCAAAAGCAGGGCGGTGCTGCTGCTGGCAAATCGGTCGCCCAGAGTAAAGATGATGAGCGCTTGGTGCTTGCCGAGAACATCCTCGATCTGCTCGGTGGCACGGATAACATCATCGATGTAACTAACTGCGCTACCCGTCTGCGCGTTAACGTCAAGGACAAGAGCGTCGTTGCGCCCGAGGCTTCCTTCAAGGCGATCGGTACGCATGGCTTGGTGGTCCAAGGTCAGTCAATCCAGGTCATCATCGGCCTTGCCGTCCCGCAGGTTCGCGAGAAGTTCGAGAGTCTTCTGAAGTTCGAGAGTCTTCTGTAAACCATCGTCCATCGAAACAATCGGCCTTGCAGAGCCGGTATGCACCGCAAGGCCGATTCTGGAGATAAAAAACTCCACTTCTAGGTAACAATTCCAAACCGTGCAGGCCGCGTACGGGGATGGATTGAGCAAGCGGCCAGAATGAGGAGGACATCATGTCCAAGAAAAACTATGCCGTGACCATTGCCGGCGGTGGCTCTACCTTCACCCCGGGCATCGCTCTAATGCTGCTTGAGGAGCGCGACCGCTTCCCGGTCAACAAGGTGACCTTCTACGACAACAACGCCGAGCGCCAGGAGATCGTTGCCAAGGCGTGCGAGATCTACTTCCACGAGAACGCTCCCGAGGTTGAGTTCAACTACACCACCGACCCCGAAACCGCTTTTACCGGTACTGACTTCGTCCTTGCTCACATCCGCGTGGGTCTCTACGCTATGCGCGAGCTCGACGAGAAGATCCCCCTCAAGTACGGCTGCGTTGGTCAGGAGACCTGCGGCGCTGGCGGCATCGCCTACGGTATGCGCTCCATCGGCGGTGTCATCGAGATCCTGGACTACATGGAGAAGTACAGCCCCAACGCCTGGATGCTCAACTACTCCAACCCCGCGGCCATCGTCGCCGAGGCCTGCCGCGTGCTGCGCCCCAACAGCCGCATCATCAACATCTGCGACATGCCGATCGACCTCATGGATAAGATGAGCCGTATGTGCGGCATCAAGGATCGTCGCGAGCTGCAGTACAGCTACTACGGCCTCAACCACTTTGGTTGGTGGAGCAAGATCTACGACAAGGAGGGTAACGACCTCATGCCGCAGATCAAGGAGCACATGGCAAAGAACGGCTACTTGGACGGCATTGAGCACGAGGCCGGTAAGGAGCAGCACGTCGAGGAGAGCTGGATTCACACCTTCGGCAAGGCCAAGGATGTCTATGCTGTCGATCCCGAGACGATTCCCAACACCTACCTCAAGTACTACCTGTACCCGGACTATGTTGTCGAGACGTCTGACCCCAACTACACTCGCGCCAATGAGGTTATGGACGGCCGCGAGAAGAAGGTCTTTGGCGCTTGCCGCGACATCATCGCCAAGGGTACTGCCAAGGACGGCGGCTTTGAGCCCGACGTACACGCCAACTACATCGTCGACCTTGCCTGCGCGCTGGCCGAGAACACGCTCGAGCGCTTCCTGCTGATTGTCCCCAACGATGGCGCTGTGCCCAACTTCGACCCGACGGCCATGGTCGAGGTGCCTTGCATCGTTGGCTCCAACGGCTTTGAGAAAATCTGCCAGGGCCCGATCCCGCAGTTCCAGAAGGGCCTGATGGAGCAGCAGGTTTCCGTCGAGAAGCTCGTTGTCCAGGCTTGGGTCGAGGGCAGCTACCAGAAGCTCTGGCAGGCACTCACGCTCTCCAAGACCATTCCTTCGGCGAGCGTTGCCAAGCAGATTCTGGACGAGCTCATCGAGGCCAACAAGGATTTCTGGCCCGAGCTTAAGTAAGGACTGCTGTCTCGAACTCTCACGCATCTCTGCTTCATTTGCGCCGCCGCGGTGTCCGGATTCGCCCGGATGCTGCGGCGGCGCTATACTTATACGGTTTGAAGTACCTGTACCAAAAGGAGCTGTCGTGTCCCTTTCCATCGGTATCGTGGGCCTGCCCAACGTGGGCAAGTCGACGCTGTTCACCGCGCTTACCAAAAAGACCGGCCTTGCCGCCAACTACCCGTTTGCCACGATCGACCCTAACGTGGGTATCGTCGATGTGCCCGATAGCCGCCTGCAAAAGCTCGCCGACATCGTTAACCCCGGCCGCATTGTGCCGGCTACGGTCGAGTTCGTCGACATCGCTGGCCTGGTGAAGGGTGCCAACGAGGGCGAGGGCCTGGGCAACCAGTTCTTGGCAAACATCCGCGAGACCGACGCCATCTGCGAGGTCGTGCGCTACTTTAAGGATCCCAACGTCATGCGTGAGGTGGGCCGCACGGGCGAGTTCGTCGATCCCGCCGGCGATGCCGACACCATCATGACCGAGCTCATCCTGGCCGACATGGGCACGCTCGAGAAGCAGCTGCCTAAGCTCGAGAAGGAGGCCAAGCGTGACAAGGAGCTCATGCCCAAGTTCGAGGTCGCCAAGCGCCTGCTTGCCTGGCTCAACGAGGGCAAGCGCGCCGCATCCATGGAGATGACCGACGAGGAGCGTGCCGCCGCCAAGGGGCTGTTCCTGCTCACCATGAAGCCCATCCTGTATGTGGCCAACGTGGACGAGGATATGCTCAACGACGACCTGGCGCCCATCGATGGCGTCAAGCCGTTGCCCATCTGCGCCAAGATTGAGGCCGAGCTTTCCGAGCTCGATCCCGAGGACGCCGCCGACTACCTGGAGAGCCTGGGCCTGGAGCAGCCCGGCCTGGACGTGCTCGCGCAAGCAGCCTACAAGCTGCTCGGCCTGCAGTCGTTCTTTACGGCTGGCGAGATGGAGGTCAAGGCCTGGACGGTTCGTCAGGGCGCGACCGCCCCGCAGGCCGCCGGCGTCATCCACACCGACTTTGAGCGCGGCTTTATTAAGGCCGAGGTTATTGGCTATGACGACTACATCGAGCTCGGCGGCGAGCAGGGCGCCAAGGCCGCCGGCAAGCTGCGTATTGAGGGCAAGGACTATGTCATGGCCGATGGCGACGTCGTGCACTTCCGCTTTAACGTGTAAGGACGACGCGCATGTTTAAATATGGCAAAAAAGCTGGCTACATGGGTATTGCGCTGCTCGTACTTGCGGTGATTCCGCTGGTGGTTGCAGCGTGTGTTATCCCCAACATTGGCCCCGAGGTGGCAACAAAGTTTAACGCAGCCGGCGAGGTGACGCGCTGGGGTAAGAGCTACGAGTTGCTGGCACTGCCGGTGCTCAACCTGCTGCTGAGCGTGGCGACGTACTTTACGGCGGGACGCCAGGCAAAAAACAACGAGGACTCCGCTGTGATGGCACGCCTTGCGTGCGAGCGCTACCTGCGTAACGGCTGCATCACGGGCGTGTTCCTCAATGTAATCAACGTCTACTTTATGTATTCGGCGATTACTGGAACGGGTTTTGGCTTTGGTTTCTAGCTTGTCCTTTTAGGCAACGAGCCTGCACGCATATTCAATGGCTGCTGCGAGGCCGCCGCTCGATCGTGGTTTAAAGACCATGTCGGCGGCGGCCTCGTTTTCGTATCCGGCGCCGCGAAGGGCAAGTGCGATACCGGCTTCCAGGAGAAGGGGCAGGCCACGTTGACTGGTTGCTATTACTACGGCCTGGTCAAGGGCGCAGCCATACGCCTGACATTGAGCGGCGAGCTCGCCTCTCGCCGGGTCGGGGAGCAGTGCGGTTGCAACACGGCTCGATAGCAGCGTAAAGGCTGTGAGTTCGTCCGGGGAAAGGCATTCGGCCTCAACGACGACAAGCTTGGGCTGCGCGCCGTCTGCGCAACGTGATTTCTGACGCATGCAAATCGAGCAAGCCGACATAGAAAACTCCTGTATATTCGGTAAAACGTAAACTATAGTTTACGTTTTTGTTTTGCTCCATTTCAAACTCGTCTGCATGAATGAGCATGCGAAACAGATTCTTGGCGAGCGAGTTGAGCGGACGCGCAAGGCCCTTGGTATCTCCAAGGTCGATTTTTGCGTGGCGACAGGAATCAGCCGACCCTACCTCGACCGAATCGAAGATGGGACGGCAAATTTCACGCTCAAGGTTCTATTTAAGATCGCGCCCGCACTCGGCATGACGGTGTCAGAGCTTCTCGAGGGCATCGAATAGGAGATACCCGTCGACAACTGAATTACGCCATCGGGATGCGGTCGTGGTTGACTTGGCTGTAGAACAGGCGCTGAATCTCTGCCGCATCGCGTGACTGGCCGAGCGCCCACATGGTTTTGGCCACGAGCGTCTCGGTGGTCATATCGTCGCCGCGCAAAATACCCGGGTGATCGGCGTAGGCACGGCCGACCTCATAAACACCAAGGTCAAGGCCCTCTTCGGGGACCTGCGTGGTCATAACGACGGTGCGACCCGAATCGACCCAGCGGAAAATCGCCTCCTGGAATGACTCGCCGGACTCGCCAAACTCGGGAATACCGCCAATGCCAAAGGTCTCCAGGATTACAGCATCGTAGCTATCGGCAAGGGCGTCGAGGATACCCGGGTTTACGCCGGGCGTAAGCTTGAGTACAAATACGCGCGGATCGATGCTGTCGTAGAAACGCACCGGGTTTTCGCCCTGATGCGTGCCGTGAAGGCCGTTGCGCACAATGCGGTCGTTGCGGATGTAGGCAATGGGCGGATAGTTGACGCTAATGAACGCGTTAAAGCTCATGGTGCGCTGCTTGCGGGCACGCGTGCCGGCAATGGCGACGCCGCCAAACACAATTGACACATCGTGCGAATGCTCGTCGAGCGCATAGAGCAGGCTCTGGTACAAGTTGAGCTTGGCGTCGGTAAAGGGGTTGCCCATGGGCTTTTGCGAGCCGGTGAGCACGATGGGCTTGGGGCTGTCCTGAATCAGGTAGGAAAGCGCTGCCGCGGTGTAGCTCATGGTGTCGGTGCCGTGCAGGACTACGAAGCCGTCGTGGTCGGCATAGCCTTCGACGATGACATCGCGGATACGCATCCAGTCGCTGGGGCGCATATTGGTGCTGTCGATGTTCATGGGCTGCACCACGTCGAGCTCGCAGAGGCCCGAGATCTCGGGGACACTCTGGGCGAGCTCCTCACCGGTCAGGGCGGGGGAGAGGCCGTTGCCGTCCTCGGTCGATGCGATGGTGCCGCCCGTGGCGATGAGAAGGATGCGCTTCATGCTGGTATTCCTATCGTATTTGCCGCCGCAGGGGCGGAGTCGTTCGGCAGTATTGTGGCACAGGGCGTCCAATGTTCAAACGTATTACATCATCTGTAACGTTTGGTAACACTTCAATTGCCGTCAAATAGGGGCCCTGGTCGTGCGTTTGCCGTGCGCTGATGGCTGCGAGGGACGAGAAACCCCATATAACGTGTACACTATGAAAGTTATTCTCGTTTATTCGCGCGGGTGGGCACCGGCTCCCCGCCAACAAGAGGGGGAACCATGGATCAAAAGGCTTCCGCAAAGGTCCTCGTACTCGACTTTGGTGCGCAGTACGGTCAGCTCATTGCCCGTCGCGTCCGCGACCTCAACGTGTATTCCGAGATTGTCCCCTGCGACATCTCGGCCGACGAGATTCGCGAGATGAACGCCTCTGCGCTCATCCTTTCCGGCGGTCCGGCCTCCGTGTACGCCGAGGACGCTCCGTCCATCGATCCTGCCATCTTTGACCTGGGTCTTCCCGTCCTGGGCTTTTGCTACGGCCATCAGATCACGGCCGTAACGCTCGGCGGCAAGGTCGGCCACTCTGAGGTGGGCGAGTATGGCCGCGCCACCATCACGCGCACGGCTGGTGCCAAGCTCTTTAACTCCACGCCCATGGAGCAGACCGTGTGGATGAGCCACCGCGACGCCGTGTCCGAGGTGCCCGAGGGCTTTACCGTTACCGCCAGCACCGACGTGTGTCCGGTTGCCGCCATGGAGTGCCCCGAGCGCAAGATCTTCACCACGCAGTTCCACCCCGAGGTCAAGCATTCCGAGTACGGTCAGCAGCTGCTGAGCAACTTCCTGTTTGAGATCTGCGGCCTGGAGCCCAACTGGAGCATGGACAACCTGGTCGAGACCATGACGGCCGAGTTCCGCGAGAAGGTCGGCGACGACCGCGTGATTCTGGCCCTGTCCGGTGGCGTCGACTCCTCCGTCGTGGCTGCGCTGGGCGCTCGCGCCGTGGGCAAGCAGATGACCTGCGTGTTCATCAACCACGGCCTGCTGCGCAAGGGCGAGCCCGAGCAAGTGGAGGAGGTCTTCACCAAGCAGTTTGACGTCGACTTTATCCACGTCCACGCCGAGGACCGCTATGCCGAGCTTCTGGCCGGTGTGACCGAGCCCGAGGAGAAGCGCCGCATCATCGGTACCCAGTTCTGGAAAGAGTTCTTCGCCGTGGCGCAGCAGCTCGAGACCGATGGTAAACCGGTCAAGTACCTGGCTCAGGGCACCATCTACCCCGACATCATCGAGTCCGGCGCTCGCAAGACGGGCGGCAAGACGGCCACCATCAAGAGCCATCACAACCTGATCCCGTTCCCCGAGGGCGTGCACTTCGACCTTATTGAGCCGCTCGACCACTTCTTTAAGGACGAGGTCCGCGCACTTGGTCTGGCGCTGGGCCTGCCGGGCCACATCGTGTTCCGCCAGCCTTTCCCGGGCCCG
>CAJMPE010000042.1 GCA_905215275.1 uncultured bacterium
CCTTCGTGGAAGACCGCATAAACGCGCTCATCAAAAAGAGCGGCGATAAAAACGGTTCGGTTTTGGGGATAGCCCCCGAAAAAGAAACGCTCGTCAAACTTGTTTCGGGCGTGCCTTTAAGAGGCATCATATCAATCATGAAAATTTCCCGCGCGCAAATGGCGGCGATCATAGACAAACTCAACGGCGCTACGGGTAAATAAAAGGAGGAAACAAAGATGAAAAGAAAACTTATCAGCATTGTCATGTGCGTACTGCTGGCGTTCGGTGTCGTCGCTACGGCGAGCGCGTGCAAGAAAGCGGAAGATCCTAATACCATAAAGATTTTTCTGCCTTTCGAAGTCGTCAGCGGATACACAAGCTACAACGAGCTCAGCGTTTATCAGGAACTTGAAAGACGCACGGGCGTCAAAGTCGAATATACGCACGGCGTGTATAACGACATTCAGCAGATGTGGACGGGCGACTATCAAAATTACGACGTAATGTTCATAAGCGACGTGCAGGTCGGCGCCGGATATCCGGGCGGCATAGAAAAGGGCATTGCCGACGGCGTGCCCATGGGTGCCGTCGTGGCAAAGAAGGAGATTGCCGACGTGTTTAAGCCGGGCGACCACGGCTCGACCTTTGGCGGTAGCTGCTTGGCCATCGCGGCGTGTGCCGCGACGCTCTCCGCGCTTGTGCGCGGCGATTATGCCGAGCATGCTGCCAAGGTGGGTGCTTATATGGAGACAAAGCTCACCAAGCTGCCGCATGTGGTCGAGGTACGCGGTCGCGGCTTAATGCTCGGCTGCGATCTGGATGACGCTGCGGGCGATGCGCATGATATTGTTGCCCGCGCGCTGGCCGCCGGCGCAGTGGTTAACGCTACTGGTGCCCACACGCTGCGTTTCCTGCCGCCGCTTGTCTGCGAGGAAGCCGACGTGGATAGCCTGATCGAGATTTTGTCGAACGTTTTGGCCTAACACAACGCAATAGCTCAATTTGGACCGGGTTCCGGACTGCGGACGTGCCATTTACGGCACGATTCAGCGGTCTGGAGCCCGTTTTGTCTTAGATTTGCTAAGGCGGGGGAGACCTGCTGGTCAAAAAACATCAAATATGAGTACTGTTACCGATTTGGTAGCAGCAATTTTGGACTAATAAGGCTAGATAGCAAGACGAAATGGCGATGAATACACGATTTTAATCCAACTGTTAGTCCTTATAATGGACACATGTTGCGTAACGTAAGTAAATGCTATCTTTTTATATGTTGTAAGCAAAGTAGCAGTACTCATTTTTGCCATTTTTTGACCACGGCCTTTGTGGCAGACGCGCTGATGGGTTCGAATCCCATGAAATGGGCCCGAAAAAGGAAAGGCCTCCATCGCTGGAGGCCTAACAATTCAGTGGTGGGCGATGAGGGATTCGAACCCCCAGCCTTGTGCGTGTAAAGCACCTGCGCTAACCGTTGCGCCAATCGCCCGTGCGGAGAGAGTATAGCAAAACAATCGCCCCATTCACCTCATATCCATTTAAGGTAACTGGCGCGTGTCACAGCGGAGCTGATTCAGTTGAGATTGCCTGAACATTCCGTCCCTCTTTACACCCTCGGGTATACTCAAAAGCTACTGATTCGATTTGATACCCAGCAACAGCAGAGGGGATAGTATATGTGCGGTTTTGTCGGTTTTGTCGGTGGGACGGATAACCAATCCGAGGTGCTCACCAAGATGATGGACCGTATCGTCCATCGTGGCCCCGACATGGGCGACCAGTTTATCGACGGCCGCGTTGCCCTGGGCTTCCGCCGTCTGTCGATCCTCGACCTGACCGAGGCTGGCGCCCAACCCATGGCTAACGAGGACGGCAGCGTCGTCATTGTCTTTAACGGCGAGATCTACAACTTCCAAGAACTTCGTTCCGAGCTCGAGGCCAAGGGCTATAAGTTCCACTGCGGCGCCGACACCGAGAGCCTCCTGCACGGCTACGAAGAGTGGGGCGAGGCCGTACTCAATCGCTTGCGCGGTATGTACGCCTTCGTCATCTGGGACAAGAAGAAGAACAAGCTCTTTGGCGCCCGCGATATCTTTGGCATCAAGCCGCTCTACTACTATCCCATGGCCGATGCGGGCGATGGCGCTCCGGGCGTGCTCTTTGGTTCCGAGATCAAGAGCTTCCTGGACTACCCGCACTTCCACAAGGCGGTCAACAAAAAGGCCCTGCGTCCGTACATGACGCTGCAGTATTCGGCAACCGAGGAGACCTTCTTCGAGGGTGTCTACAAGCTGCCGCCGGCGCACTACTTTACCGTCGATATCCCGACCGGCAAGATGAACATCGAGCGCTACTGGGATTGCGATTACTCTGCCGTCGAGAAGCCGTTCGAAGAGTATGTCGATGAGCTGGACGAGGTCGTGCACGAGAGCGTCGAGGCTCATCGCATCGCCGATGTCAAGGTCGCGTCGTTCCTCTCCGGTGGCGTCGACTCCAGCTACATCGCCGCTTGCCTCATGCCCGACAAGACCTTCTCGGTGGGCTTTGACTACAAGAACTTCAACGAGACCAACTACGCCAAGGAACTTTCCGATAAGCTCGGCGTCGAGAACGTTCGCAAGATGATTACCGCCGACGAGTTCTTCGGTGCGCTCGAGGATATCCAGTATCACATGGACGAGCCGCAGTCCAACCTGTCTTCCGTGCCGCTGTGGTTCTTGGCCGAGATGGCCCGCAAGGACGTCACCGTCGTGCTTTCGGGCGAAGGCGCCGACGAACTCTTTGGCGGCTACGCCTACTACGAGGATACGGTCCCGGTGCGCAAGTACAAAAAGATGGTGCCGCTGCCCATCCGTCGCGCGCTCGGTAACCTGGCGCTGCATATGCCGTACTTCAAGGGACATAACTTCCTGGTCAAGGGTGCCGAGATCCCCGAGAAGTCGTTCCTGGGACAGGCTCTGGTATGGCCGGAGCGCGAGGTCGACGGCGTGCTCAAGCCCGAGTACAACACCGGCGATGGCGCCTTCGAGCTTGCCGCTCCCATCTATGCGCGCGTGAAGGGTCAGCCCGAGCTGGTCAAGAAGCAGTACCTGGACATGAACATGTGGCTCCCGGGCGACATTCTGCTCAAGGCCGACAAGATGTGCATGGCGCACTCGCTTGAGCTGCGCGTGCCCTTCCTGGACCGCAAAGTCATGGAGTTCGCCGAGCACATTCCCGACCGCTACCGCATCAACGAGAACGGCAACAAACAGGTACTCCGCCACGCTGCCAACAAGTCGCTGCCCGATGAGTGGGCCACCCGTCCCAAGGTGGGCTTCCCGGTGCCGATTGTCTACTGGCTGCGCGAGCAAAAGTGGTACGACTATGTCAAGGAGTACTTCACCGCGCCGTGGGCAAGCGAGTTCTTCAATACCGACGAGCTCATGCACCTGCTCGATCTGCACTTTGCGGGCAAGGGCGATTTCCAGCGCAAGATCTATACGCCGCTCGTGTTCCTAGTGTGGTACAAGCGCTTCTTTATCGACGAGGGCCAGCCTTCTGTTCAGGCTGCCTAGTCTCGGCCTACGAATGCCTGCGCGTAACGGCTCCTCCGGGAGCCGTTTTTGCGCGAGCACGTTTCAGTTACTATGAAAACCGTCCCTGCCAAATGGCTGAGAAAGGTGAAAGATGCACCATTCGGATTCCGCGACCGTGACCACGGTCGATACGCTTGCCAAGCTTCTCGATGTGTGCGGCGAGCTGCGCGCATCAGAGCAGGTTGACGAGCGTGCCGTGACCGGTTGCTCGTTTGATTCGCGCGCGGTCTCGGCAGGTGACGTGTTCTTCTGTAAAGGTGCTGCCTTTAAGCCCGCGTTTTTGAGCATGGCGCTCGATGCGGGCGCCGTCGCATTTGTGTGCGAGGAGTCGCTGGTCGAGTCTCTGGAGCCGCTGGCGCAGGAGAGCGGCGCGGCGATGCTGGTCGTGGATAGCGTCCGCACGGCCATGGCCCTGTTGCCGCCGGAGGTCTACGACCGTCCCGACCACGACGTCAAGATCGTGGGCATCACCGGCACCAAGGGAAAGACCACGGCCGCTTTTATGCTCCAGTCCATCATCAAAGCGGCGGGCGAGTCCTGCGGCATGATCGGCTCGGTGAACACCGACGATGGTATCGAGTGCTACGAGAGCACCAATACTACGCCCGAGGCCCCCGAGGTTTGGCGCCATATCGCCAACTGTCGCACGTCCGGTCGCCAGTCCATGGTCATGGAGGTTTCGAGCCAGGCGCTCAAGTACCAACGCGTCGAGAATCTGCCGTTTGACGTGGCGTGCTTCCTCAACATCGGCCGCGACCACATCTCGCCGATCGAACACCCCACGTTTGAGGATTATTTTGAGAGCAAACTCAGGATCTTTGACCAGGCAAAGACCGCCGTGGTGAATCTGGGCACCGAAGAGGTCGACCGTGTGCTGGAGGCAGCGTCGACGGCCGAGCGCTTGGTGACCGTTGGCGTCGAGCATCCCGAGGCAAGCCTGTGGGCGAGCGACGTACGCATGGTCGGCTTTAGCATCGAGTTCAACTTGCATGGCCTGCGTGCCGACGAGTCCGAGGCGGGGGAGAAGATCCTGCTGGGCATCGCGGGAGACTTTAACGTGGAGAACGCGCTGGTCGCTATCGCCGCCGCGCGCGAGATCGGCATCGGTATCGAGGCCATCAAGAAGGGCCTCTCCAAACTGCGTGTGCCGGGCCGTATGGAGGTCGTGGAGTCGAAGGACGGCCGCGTGATCTGCGTCGTTGACTATGCGCACAACCAGCTTTCGTTCCGCTCGCTTTTCTCGTCGGTCAAGCGCGCGTTTCCCGCCAGCCCGGTCGTTGCGGTGTTTGGTGCCGCTGGCGGCAAGGCGCAGGAGCGCCGTGAGCAGCTTCCGCGCGAAGCCGCACCATATTCCGACCTGATGATCTTTGCCAACGAGGACCCGGCTCACGAGGACCCGATGAAGGTCTGTCGCGAGCTTGCCGAACATGTCCCCGACGATACGCCGAACAAGATCATTCTCGATCGCGAAGCCGCTGTGTACGCGGCGTTCAAGGCGGCGCGCGAGGAGTACGTCAACCCCGATGCTCCCACCATTGTCTTGCTGCTGGCAAAGGGTGACGAGGAGCTCATGCACGTGGGCGACGAGTTCGTGCCCATCGAGAGCGACCTTTCGCTTGCCAACCGTTTAATCGATGTTACCCAGTTTGATTAACGAGCCGTAACGACGGCGGCGCCCTGATGCGCCGCCGTTGCAAACGCGTTTTTTCCTAAGTAAACGCGCCGCTCAAGACCAAGCCCCTTCTACGTAATGGAGTAACCATGTCCCACAATACCCTGCCGACCGTCGCTGAGCTTTCGGGCGAGATGCGCGAGCGCTTGGCCAAGGTCAAGTACGTCTTTACCGACCTGGATGCCACGATGCTCGCACCCGGCTCGTGCGTGCTGCGCGACAACGACGGCAACCCCTCGACCAAGCTCGTCGAGGCTGTCGTGGCACTTGCCCGCGCCGGCATCCAGGTGGTTCCCACCTCGGGCCGCAACCGTACCATGATCCACGAGGACGCGCGCGTGCTCGGCCTCAACTCCTACATTGGTGAGATGGGCGGCCTGGTCATGTACGACCTCAAAGCCAACGATTGGGAGTATCTGACCGGCGATATGCCCTACGACCCCGCCTGCGGCCTCACGCCGCACCAGGTGATCGAGCAGACCGGCGTGTGCGAGAAGATCCTCGCCCGCTGGCCGCACAAGATCGAGTATCACAACGACATGTCGACCGGCTACAAATACCGTGAGGTCACCGTCGGCATGCGCGGCGATGTGCCCGACGATGAGGTTCAGGCCATCCTGGACGAGGCCGGCTGCGGTCTGATCTGGGCTTGCAACGGCCATCTGACTCACCTGTCCAAGCCGACGACGCTCGAGCTCGATCGCGTCGAGGACGGTCGCGCGTTTAACATCAACCCCGCGGGCCTCAACAAAGGCGTCGCCATTGCGCGCTTCTGCGAGCACCTGGGGATCGAGCGCGAGGAGACGCTCGCGCTCGGCGACTCCGAGTCCGACTTTTACATGGCCGATCACGTGGGCACGTTCTGCCTGGTCGAGAATGGCCTGACGAGCGCCGGCGCGCCCGAGTTCCTGGCTACTTGCGAGAACGCTTTCGTTACGCGCGGCAAAATTGTCGATGGTTGGGCGGCGACGGCAGAGCTGCTGGTCGCGGCGCGTTCGTAGCGCGGCGCCGCCGCACTTGGACATGTCTTTTCGAGAGAGACTGGTGAGGTAATGTCCGATATCGAGAATTCGGCAGGCGACACGCGCCCGATTGGCGTGTTCGATTCTGGTTTGGGCGGTCTGACGGTTGCGCGCGCCATCGCGACGGCGCTACCGCACGAGTCCGTCTACTACTTCGGCGACACCAAACGCTGCCCCTACGGCACGCGCACCGAGGATGAGGTGCGCTCGTTTGCGTTGCAGGCGGGTCGTTGGCTTTCGAAGCACGACGTCAAGATTATGGTCATCGCCTGCAACACGGCGACTGCTGCGGCCTTGCGTCTGGCCCAGCAGGTGCTCGACGTTCCTGTGATCGGCGTGATCGCGCCGGGTGCCCGTGCGGCAATCAACAGCACCCGCACGCGCCGGGTGGGCGTACTCGCCACCAACCTCACTATTCGCTCGGGCGCCTACACGCGCGCCATTCAGGATCTAGATGCCGGCGTCGATGTATACGGCTGTCCTGCCTCGAGCTTTGTCGAGGTTGTCGAACACGAGCTCGCCTCGGGTGCACATCTGCAGGAACAGTGGCTTGAGAACGAGGACATCTTCGATACGCCTGCCGTGCGTGCGCTGGTGGGTGCCACGGTTGAGCCGCTGCGCGACCACGGTATCGATACCGTGGTGCTCGGCTGTACACATTTTCCGCTGTTGGTGGGACCTATCCGCCATGCTCTGGGGCCTGGGGTGCGCGTCGTGAGTTCCGCCGAGGAGACCACACGCGAGCTGACCGATATCCTCACGCGCCGCGAGCAGCTGGCGGGCGACGCCGCCGAGCCGCAGCATCGTTTTGCCACGACGGCCGATAACATTGCCGAGTTTGCGGTGGCGGGCAGTTTTATCTTTGGCCAGCCGCTCAAGAGCATTGAGCATATCGATATCGACGAACTGAAATAGATAAAAGGTCACCGACCAAAGGCTCACGTCCACCTTTTGCCGAAAGGATTTTTCCATGGAGTATATGCAGGTCAACCGCACCAACGGCCGTGCCGCCAATGAGCTGCGCCCTGTCAAGCTCACCCGTGGTGTTATGAAGCATGCCCACGGCTCGTGCCTGGCTGAGTTCGGTGACACGCGCGTGCTGTGTGCCGCCACAATTGAGGAGGGCGTGCCGGGCTGGCGCAAGGGCGCCAAGGCCGGTTGGGTAACGGCGGAGTACGCCATGCTGCCGGCATCGACCGGCAAGCGCTGCAAGCGCGAGCATGCCAACCGCAAGGGTCGCTCCATGGAGATCGAACGCCTCATCGGTCGCAGCCTGCGTACCATCGTCAATATGAAGGCACTTGGCGAGTACACCGTTACCGTCGACTGCGATGTGATCCAGGCCGATGGCGGCACACGCACGGCGAGCATTACCGGCGCCTGGGTGGCGCTGCACGACGCCCTTGCCATGTGGGTCGAGGCGGGTAAGCTCGAGCGCATCCCGCTCACGGGCCAGGTCGCCGCGATTTCCATGGGCGTTGTCGACGGCAACACTCTGCTCGACCTGGATTATTCCGAGGACAGTCACGCCGAGGTCGACATGAACCTTGTCGCCACCGATACCGGTGAGATGATCGAGCTCCAGGGCACCGGCGAGCAGGCGCCCTTCGACCGCAAGCGCCTCAATGCCCTGCTCGATTTGGGCGACAAGGGCATTGCCGAGCTCATCGAGCTCCAGCGCCAAGCCCTCGCCTAACCTGCCAAAAAGGGACAGGTTTATTTTGGCAGGTTTTATCTGCGGAAACGCTGAACTGTAAGGCTGCTGCCGCGCGAGGGGAGGGGCTTGAGAGCCTAATTACCTTTTGTGTGGCGTTGTTATAAGAACAAGGAGACCATTCATGGCGCTTGAGAAGATCGACATCGACACCCTCGACCCGGCGGCGACCATCGTCGTGGCAACGGGCAACGCCCATAAGCTCACCGAGATCGAGGCCATTTTGGGCAAGGTTATGCCCGAGGTTCGCTTTGTGGCGCTCGGCCAGCTGGGCGATTTTGAGGACCCCGAGGAAAATGGCACGACGTTTTTGGAGAACGCCATCATCAAGGCCCAGGCTGCGGTGGAGGAGACGGGCCTTATGGCCATTGCCGACGATTCGGGCCTGGTCGTCGACGCGCTGGACGGTGAGCCCGGTGTGTATAGCGCGCGCTACGCGGGCGTTCACGGCGACGATGCCACCAACAATGCCAAGCTGCTCGTGAATCTGGAGGGCGTGGCCGACGAGGACCGCACCGCGCGCTTTATGAGCGTCGTCGCGCTCATCGACACGGACGGTTTGGTCACCTATGGTGAGGGCGCCTGCGAGGGCGTTATCGCACATGAGGGCCGCGGCGATCACGGCTTTGGCTACGACCCGCTGTTCCTGCCGGTCGACACGCCGGGCAAGACCATGGCCGAGCTGACGGCGGACGAGAAGAACGCCATCAGCCATCGATTCCATGCGCTCGAGCACCTATCCGCCAAACTGACGGGCGAGGAGTAGGCCGTGCGTGCGGTGGTGCAGCGCGTGCTCAACGCCGGCGTGACGGTCGACGGCGAGTGCGTGGGCAAAATCGGGCGCGGCTATCTGGTGCTGCTGGGCGTGGGCCACGGCGACACGCGCGCCGAGGCCGATAAGCTGTGGGGCAAGCTCCGGGGCTTGCGCATTAACGAGGACGAGAACGGCAAGACCAACCTGGCACTTGCCGATGTCGACGGCGAGGTTCTCGTGGTGTCGCAGTTCACGCTGTTCGCCGATTGTCGTCACGGCCGCCGTCCATCGTTTACGGATGCTGGCGCCCCCGATGTTGCCAACGAGCTCTACGAGTACTTCCTGACGCTCGTTCGCCAAGATGTCGAACACATGGCGCACGGCATCTTTGGCGCCGATATGAAGGTCGACCTCGTCAACGACGGCCCATTCACCATCGTCTTGGACACCGATAGTCTGTAAGTAGTCAATTTGGGACCGGGCTTTTTTAGCTACTTGCGTATGGCCACAACAGGGTGCTATAGTATTAGAGTTTTGTCTATCTTAGGGGTATTATCCCCTTTTTGAATTGCACCTTCTGGAGGCCCTGTTCATGGAAGAGATGGAAGTCAATCACGTCGACGACATCCACGAGAAGCTGACCGATATGGTGGGCGATCGCGTTAAGGTGAAGGCCAACATGGGTCGCACCCGCGTCGTCGAGCGCATGGGCACCATCAAGAGCGTCCATCCGGCAGTCTTTATCGTCGAGGTCGACGAGCGCCGTGGCCGCAAGTCGCGTCAGTCCTACCAGTATATTGATGTTCTCACCGGCCAGGTCGAGCTGTTCGACCCCGAGAGCGGCGAGCACATTTTTACCCCGCTCGGCAATCAGCTCGAGGAGCACTAGCGGTGACCGATTGGTCCCTGACCCTTTCCGCGCCGGCAAAGATCAACCTCTATCTGGGGGTTCATACCGAGCGCGACGACCGCGGCTACCATAAGGTCGATTCCCTGATGGCAGCCGTCGGTCTTGTCGATACCGTTACGGTTACGCCGGCACAGGCGCTGACCGTCCAGACGATTCCGGCATCCGACTTTCCCATGCAAAAGAATACGGCGTATCGTGCGGCCGCTGCTATGGCCGAGCATTATGGTCGCGAAGCCAATGTCTGCATCACGATCGAGAAGCGCATCCCGTTGTGTGCCGGCCTGGGCGGTCCTTCGACGGATGCCGCGGCGGTCATTGTCGCCATGGCAGAGAGTTGGGGCATCGACCGTGCCGATCCCGCGCTGGACAACATCGCGCGCGGCATTGGCGCTGACGTTCCCTTCTTTTTGCATGCCAGCCCTGCATTTTACGTGGGTGGGGGAGACGTGCTGGCAACCGAGTACCCCGCACTTCCCGCGACACCCGTCGTGCTGGTCAAGCCGCGCGAGGCAAGCGTTTCAACAATTGAAGCCTATCGACGTTTTGACGAGACCCCAGAGCCTGCGGACAAGCCCGGAGCGATCGCATCTGCCCTTCGCTCGGGAGATGCAGGGGCGGCCTACGCACTCGTCCACAACAACCTGGGTGTCATTTCCGCGCAGATGGAGCCGCGGATCCAAACGGTGCTCGACTGGCTCCGTTCACAGGACGGTGCCATTGCCGCAAACGTGTGCGGTTCGGGTGCCTGCTCGTTTGCTCTCTGCGATAGCGCCGCCACGGCAGCCAATCTTGCGGCAGCCGCTCAACAAAACGGCTGGTGGGCTTATGCAACGGAGCTCGTTTCCGACACGGTTCGCATTGAAGCGCCAAAGAAGTAAAAATTTCTCTGGCACACGACGGAAATCTTTGTTACTATAGTCGAGCTAACGGGTTGTGGCTCAGTTTGGTAGAGCACTGCGTTCGGGACGCAGGGGTCGCTGGTTCAAATCCAGTCAACCCGACCAGAGCATGAGGAGGGACCGCTTCTTGCGGTCCCTTTTTTAGCTATTGTTGTGATACCGCGATACCCGCGGTATACTCATTCGAGCTTGTCTCGCTGTATTGTGGAGGTCTACATGCTTGGACTGAGGGCTCCTGAGCTCATCATTATTCTCGTTGTTGTCCTGATTATCTTTGGGCCTAAGAACCTGCCGAAGCTCGGTAAGTCCCTCGGCTCTACCGTCAAGAATATCCGCGAGGGTATGGAGGGCGACGATAAGGGCGAAACCAAGCAGGCCGAGGACGTTGTGGTCGAGGAGTCCAAGGAGGACAAGGAGATCGCAGAGCTCGAGGCCAAGCTCGCTGCTGCCAAGCAAAAGAAGGCAGAGGACAGCGACGCGGACGCAGAGTAGTCCCATCCCTTTGGGGTGAGCACCTGACCGGCTTGCCCGCAGGCTAGCCGGTCTTTTTCGTTTTTGTTGACAGTTGATCGTTACATCATAGTTGGGGAGATATCCGTATGGACGCAAGCCAGATCGTACTGACCGCTGAGGGCCGCCAGAAGCTCGTCGAGGAGCTCGCTTGGCGTGAGGGCGATTACGCCAAGGAGATCGTCGAGGACATCAAGGAAGCCCGCGCGTTCGGCGACCTTTCGGAGAACTCCGAGTACGATGCCGCCAAGGACAAGCAGGCCCAGAATGCTGCTCGCATCGCCGAGATTCAGGCTATTCTCGCCAACGCCCAGGTTGCTGCCACCACGGGTGATCTGACCGTCTCCATCGGTTCCACCGTTTCGTTGATTGATCCCAACGGTGAGGTCATGGAGGTCACGCTTGTCGGTACCACCGAGACCAACTCGCTCGAGCACAAGATCTCCAACGAGTCTCCGGTCGGCCACGCCATCATTGGTCATGGCGAGGGCGACTCCGTCGAGGTCGTTACGCCTTCCGGCAAGACTCGCGTCTACACCATCGCCAAGATCGCACGCTAGACCACGGTCCCGCGTAAAGGTATGTTTTCGCTCCCTGGGACCGAATCCTGGGGAGCGTTTTAGTTTGAGGAGCTAACTATGGCAGAAAACCAGAACGCCGCCGATCAGGCATCGACGCTCAACGACGAGCGCGCCACTCGCCTGGCCAAGCGTGCCTCCCTGTTCGAGGCGGGCCAGAACCCGTATCCCGAGCACTCCGAGATTGAGGACTACGTCGTCGACATCGAGACTAAGTATGCCGAGCTCGCCGATGGCGAGGACACCGAGGACGTCGTGAAGATTGGCGGCCGTGTGGTCGCCAAGCGCGGTCAGGGCAAGATCATGTTCATCGTCGTGCGCGACGCGACCGGCGAGATCCAGCTGTTCTGCCGTATCAACGATATGGACGAGGCCGCCTGGAACACGCTCAAGGCACTCGACCTGGGCGATATCCTGGGCGTGACCGGTGTAGTCGTGCGCACCAAGCGTGGCCAGCTTTCCGTTGCCCCCAAGAGCGCGACGCTGCTGTCCAAGGCCGTTCGCCCGCTGCCCGAGAAGTTCCACGGTCTCTCCGACAAGGAGACTCGCTATCGTCAGCGCTATGTCGACCTGATCGCCAACGACGACGTTCGCGAGACCTTCCGCAAGCGCTCGCAGATTCTCTCCACGTTCCGCCGCTTTATGGAGTCCGATGGCTACATGGAGGTTGAGACCCCCATCCTGCAGACCATCCAGGGCGGAGCTACTGCCAAGCCGTTCATCACGCACTTCAACGCGCTCGATCAGGAGTGCTACCTGCGTATCGCCACCGAGCTGCACCTCAAGCGCTGCATCGTCGGCGGCTTTGAGCGCGTGTTCGAAATCGGTCGTATCTTCCGCAACGAGGGCATGGACCTTACCCACAATCCCGAGTTCACCACGATGGAGGCCTACCGCGCCTTCTCCGATCTCGAGGGCATGAAGGCGCTCGCCCAGGGTGTCATTAAGGCCGCTAACAAGGCTATCGGCAACCCCGAGGTC